>JBDTOS010000006.1:0-24124 GCA_039933095.1 Dokdonella sp. | reverse complement strand
GGCCCCGGCGTACTCCATTGCGGTCATTCCGTTCTGACACCGACGAGCTTTCCTGCCGAAGGATTGTTTCAAGGCACATTGCCATCCCCGGCAACGACCGCTGCGCAGGAGCTCGGTATCGCACACTTGCCAGCACCGGGAATCAGCCTGAACTGCGACACCGGCCTGTTCGAATTCCACCGCGTCGATACCGAAACCTTGTTGCTCGGCCTCGACAACCAGGTGCTCACATTGAGCCGCGCACCGGGCACCCTCGCGTCAGCCGACACGCCCGAGGGCCGCGCACAGCGATTCCTCGAAGCGCACTTCAACGGCGACATGGGGTTCACCAGAGACAACGTGAAGGTACATCGCAAGTGGTTTTCGAAGCGCCTCGACCAAGCGATCACCGCGTACTTCGCGAAACCTGTGTCAGAGGACGAAGTACCCGCCATCGACGGTGATCCGTTCACCGACAGCCAGGAATATCCACAGCGCTTCGCCGTCGGAAAGGCGCGCGTGACAAAAGACGTGGCAGAAGTGCCGGTGCGATTCTCCGACGCCTTTCGTGATCGCATCGTTGTCTACTTGCTGCGACGCAAAGACGCAGCCTGGCAGCTGGATGACCTTCGCTTCGAAAGCGGAGAGACGTTGCTCGGTCTGCTTGAGTAGAGTGTGGCCAACGGGTGTGGCCTGTCGCGCGTCGTGCGCGATTCTGGCCAGACGCTGTGCGCCAGATTATTAGCACGCGTATGTGTCGCACGATTTGATCAAATCACAAGGCGGCGCCCGGCGCTAGCTAGGAAGGTTTTTCTCCGATGCTCGGAAAATGTATTGAGAGCGTATCGAAATTGTATCGTCGTCATTTGTGTGAGTAAACTTGTAAAGGGATGGATCATAGCTAAATCGACTGAATATCTGCCCTTCACTATTTAGGATTTCCAATAACCCGTGACGCACTCGCCATGAATTTTCATTTTGATTTTTACCTTTGGTAATTTCACCGTTTCCTGCGAAAACAATCTTTTTTAACGCATTTTTATGTCCGGGATCGTATTGAAGCATCCACTCGTGCTCCCCAATTGTCTTATTTAATTTTTCATCTTCCTTTGCTGCTTTCCTTTTTATCCACAAACCCAGTTTTGCAGCTACAGTTCCCGCACTTAGTGATGCAATCGCGACGGCTAAACCGGAAATAACCCCGCTTGAGACAGTCAGTAATTTAGCTAGATCTGGAACAAAATTATCCCTAGTAAAAGCAACTATCGTCGGCATGACTAACGAGCCGAGATAGCACAGCAGTGCCAAACCGCTAACAAACGTAGTGGCGAATAAATCTATCCGGTGAAATCTGTTATTCTGAATATCTGAATTCTGAGACGCCCATTGAAGCAAAAATTGGAAAAGGTAAAAAGCTACAGTTACAGCCAAAATTACCCCAAGTAATTCGGGATGATCCAATCGAAACGGGAGAAATGTCGGTCGTTGATTTTCTTCTGCGATCTTAAATCCGGCAAAAACAGCAAGGAGAAGCGCGCCAGAGAAGACTAATAGAGTTCGTTTTGTTTTGTAGAAATTTGTCGTTGGATCCACTGGAACTCCTCCACTGTATAATTGTTTTTGCTCCTTACGCCCTTTTAGCAGGAGGTTACAAGTCATCCGCGCGGGCTTTTCCACGAATGCATTTATAACCTCGTAACTTTTTTAACAAAACCCGGGGCAGGTTGCATATATCTCTTTCACACGTCCACCCGGCCACTGAATTTGCCAAAAATCCGGCATCCCCCCGAGGCTCGACCTTGCACCGCTCATGCAGCCCTGACCTCGCTCAACAAGTCGGGGTGACGATCGAGCACCTTGAGCAACTTCACCAGTGCCAAGGGTGGTTTGGTTTTGCCGTTTTCGTACCGTGAGAATGCATTGACGCCGCCTCCGAAGATTTCGGCGGCTTCACGTTGGTCGAGTGCCAACTTCTTTCGGACAGCAACGATGATGCCGGGATCGACGATCGCGGCATTCACCTGCTTGTTGAAATCCAGCATCGCCGCACTCGTGCGCGCTGACTCGTCGGCATTGAGGATCATCTCTCCGCAACTCGGACAGTGATCCCCAGTGACGTCCGCGACGAGGGTCGATTCGCCCTTGTAGATATAAGGGATATCGCGGGTGTCATGCACCAGTTTCGCGACTCCGCAAGATGGACATTTCATGGTCATTGCTCCTTGAAGGATACGATGAGGACGTCGTCGATCACGGTGAGTTCAGGCGACCTCACATCAGCAACGACCGGCCACCATCCACACGCACGATCTGACCGGTGACATAGGTCGCGTCGCGCAGCAGCCATAGCACCGCATTCGCCACATCGTCCGGCGATCCGCGGCGCTGGAGCGGGATGCGTTCGATCAGGGCCGCGCGCGTCGTTTCGGCGAGCGATTCCGGCCATAGCACGGCGCCGGGAGCGATGCCGTTGACGCGGATCGCCGGGGCAAGATCGCACGCGAGCGCCTGCGTCATCGTCGCCAGTGCGGCCTTGGCCATGCAGTAGATCGGATGATCGCGCAGCGGGCGTTCGGCATAGATATCGACCAGATTGACGATCGCGCCGTTGCTGGCTTGCAGGTGCGGCGCTGCGGCCTGCGCGAGAAAAAACGGTGCGCGCGCATTGGTCGCGAAAAGATCGTTCCACTGCGCTGGCGTCGCGGTCGAGACTGGAGTCGGGAAAAAACTTGACGCGTTGTTGACCAAGGCATCGAGCCGCGAGAACTGCGCGAGCGTCGCGTCGACCATGCCCGGAATCTGATCGAGATCGGCGAGATCAGCTTGCAATGCGAACGTGCTGCCGTCGCGCGCTGTTTCGAGCTCGCCGATCAGCGCATCGAGTTCACTGCGCGAGCGATGGCAATGCAGGGCGAGATCGTAGCCGGCGCCGTGCAGGCACCGCGCAATGTCGGCACCGATGCGGCGCGCGGCGCCGGTGATCAAGGCGACGGGTCGATTGCTGGCGGTCATGCTTCTCCTCTCATGCGTTATCCTGCGCGAACAGTGACGAGAGAGTGCCGCAGATCGACGCGATGAGCCAGCGAACAGGAGATTTGCCGGAGCCGGGCGCAGACGAACTGGCTCATTCGCAGCACTTGCGCGAGCGAATTCGCAGCGAAATCGAGGCTTCCGGCGCGATACCGTTTTCGCGCTTCATGGAGCTCTGCCTGTACGCGCCGGGGCTTGGCTATTACAGCGCCGGCAGCACCAAACTTGGTGCCGACGGCGATTTCGTCACCGCGCCGGAACTCGGATCGCTTTTCGCCAGTTGCGTGGCCAACGCCTGCGCACCGGTTTTGCGCGGGCTTGGCGACGACGCCTGCTTCCTCGAAATCGGCGGCGGCAGCGGGGCGTTCGCCGCTGATCTGCTGATGAGCCTGGCGCGACTCGACGCGCTGCCACGCGAATACTGGATGCTCGAACCGAGCGCCGATTTGCGCGAACGCCAGCACGAGCATCTCGCATCAACCTTGCCGGCCGATCTCGCCGCGCGCGTGCGCTGGATCGATGGTCCGCCGGAGGACGACTGGAGCGGCGTGCTGTTTGCCAATGAGGTCGTCGACGCGCTGCCGACCACGCGTTTCACTTTGCGCGACGGCGAGGTGTACGAGGAATATGTCGCGCTTGATGGCGATCGCTTCGTGCGTGTCGATCGTCCCACCGATGCGCTGGTGAGTGGTGCTGTTCGCCATGTAGAACGCGATCTGAAAATTGGCTTCGCCGACGGCTATCGATCGGAAATCCTGCCGCAGTTGCCGTACTGGATGCAGGCCGTGCTGGGCGGATTGGCCAAAGGCATCGCGCTTTTTATCGACTATGGCTATGCGCGGGACGCGTATTACTGGCCCGATCGCGTCGATGGAACCTTGATGTGCCACTACCGTCATCGCGCCCATTCCGATCCGCTGCAACTTCCGGGTTTGCAGGACATCACCGCTTCAGTCGATTTCACTGCGCTCGCCGAGGCCGGCAACAGCGCCGGATTCGGCGTTGCCGGCTACGCTTCGCAGGCGCAATTCCTGATCGCCAATGGCTTGGCCGAGCAGCACAACGCGATTGTCGCCAACTCCGGCGAACGCGATGTTTACCGAGCGGCCCAGGAAATCAAGAAACTCACCTTGCCTGGTGAAATGGGCGAGCGCTTCAAGGCTATGCTGTTCGCGCGCGGCATGGATCCATCGTGGTTGCCTGAGTTTGGTACGAACAATCTTCTTTCACGACTTTGAGGGTGGCGACAATCAACACAACCGACTTGAGGGGCCGCACTTGAAAGGCCGCACGCAATGCTGAGTCTTTTGCTGTCGCCGCTGCGTAGCGGCCTGCTGCTGATCGCGATTCTAGGGCTGACCTGGCGCTGGCTGCCGCGCTGGCTGGCAGTGATCGGGATCGCTCTCGCCTGCGTGCTGTTGCTGTTGATGACGCCACTCGGCGCGAACCTGCTCGTGCGTATCCAGGAATCGCGCGCACCGTTGCCGGATGCATGTCAGGCGCCGCTACCACGCACGATAGTCGTACTCAGCGGCGGCACCATGACCGAGCCGCGCAATGCCGATGACGTGGCGACACTGAGCACCGCGAGCGTGCACCGGCTGTTCGCCGCCGTCGATCTGGCCCATCGCGAGCCGGACGCGCAATGGGTTATCGCCGGCAACAGTTACTACGATGTGCCGGAAAGCGACATCATGGCCACGTTGGCCGAACAGCTTGGAATTCCGGCGACCTCGATCCGTACCGAAAAGCGTTCGCGCACGACCTGGCAAAACGCACAATTCGTCGCCGCGATGGAACCGCCGATCGACAAGCACATCTGGCTGGTGACGTCAGCCCTGCACATGCCGCGCGCGTTGTATGCATTTCGCAGCGCCGGTTTCGATCCTTGCGCATGGCCGGGCGACTACCGCTATCGCTCACCTTTCAACGTCAGCTACTTCCTGCCCGGCAGTTCAGCGATCGTGAAATCGGAAGCGGCGTTGCACGAGTTTGCCGGCGAGCTTGGCTATCGCCTCGGCCTGCTGCGATCCCACGACCGCGATCCGCCGCCGGACTCAGGCGAGCGCTAGGGCAATCGTCTGGTGTAAGTGTTACGTCGCGGCCGACGCGTCGCAGTATTCGGATTTGTCCAGCTTCGCAATTGCGCGCACGCGCTCCTCGCGCATCGCGTCGCCGACTGCCGGACCTTGCAGTCCGCGCTCGACAAACCCAGCCGCCGTGACTGCGGTCGCGGCAGCGAACGCCGCGCGCAGATAGTCGGCTTGCGGATAGGCTGCTTCGTTCTTGCCAAGGCGTCCGCGTTTGTCCGCTTCGCAGACGGTCAGAAAAATATCGAGTCGCTCGCGCTTGCGGAAACAATCGAGTTGTTCGAACAAGGCGAGCACGGTACTCGCGCGCAATTCGAACGCGGTGTGCGCCTGCAAATGCAGACGGCAACACAGCTCGGCCATGATCGCGTGTTCGTTCGGCACGTGCAGACGCGCCGACAGCTCGCGAATCGGCGCGACGCCGCGTTGCTCATGGGCGATGTGGCGCGGCAGGATGTCGCTCGGCGTGAGCGCTTTGCCAAGATCGTGGGTGAGCGCGCACCAGCCGATCAGATCGTCACCAGGCGCGAGCCGCGCTGCCATATCGACGACCATCTCGGTGTGCACACCGCTGTCGATTTCCGGATGGAATTCGGCGCGCTGTGGCACGCCGTACAAGGCATCGATTGCGGGAAACAGGACTTTCAATGCGCCGCATTCGCGCAGCGCCTGTAGGAATGCTGACGGTTGTGGTTCGGCGAGTGCCTTGCGCGTTTCCGCCCAGACCCGTTCGGGCACCAGATGATCGACCTCGCCATCGGCGACCATGGCACGCATCAGCGCCAGCGTCTCGTCGGCGATGACAAAACCGAGCGGCGCGAAGCGCGCGAGAAAACGAGCAACGCGCAGCACGCGCACCGGATCTTCGACGAAAGCCGGCGACACATGACGCAACACGCGCTGCTCGATATCGCGCACACCATCGTGCGGATCGATCAGGCTGCCGTCATCGGCTTGCGCGATCGCATTGATCGTCAGATCGCGGCGTTGCAGATCCTCTTCGAGCGACACCGATGCCGCTGTGTCGAACTCGAACGCGTGATAGCCGCGACCGGTCTTGCGCTCGCTGCGTGCAAGCGCATATTCCTCGCCGGTTTGCGGGTGCAGGAAAACCGGAAAGTCCTTGCCGACTGGCTTGTAGCCGAGATTCTGCATATCGGCGGGTGTCGATCCGACCACGACAAAATCGCGATCAACAACGGGCCTGCCGAGCAAGCCGTCGCGCACTGCGCCGCCAACGAGATAAATCTGCATGGCGCGATTGTGCCAGAGCGCGACGCGTCGTTTTGCAACGAGCAGAGTTTTTAGGTAACCGCCATGCCGACGACGGTGATCACGACGACAACGGCGAGACCGACGATGCTGAAAATCATCTGGCGCGCCGAGCGCCCACGTGCCCACAACATCAATCCGCTGATACCGAGCAACACCATCGCCAGCGCGAAGCTGTCGCCAAGAAAGGTCCATGCGAGGCCGCCACCAATACTCTTGTGCAGGCGCGACATGATCACCAGTGGGCTCTGCTCGGTATTGCGCAGCTGCAGGGTCGCGTTTCCAACACTGTAATCGGCCATCCAACTGATTCGTGCATTGCCGCCGGAGAATGTCCAGCGTGCAGGCGGCGTAACGTCCTGCCCATTGAAAACGAGCTTCGACGGCGGTTGCACGCGCATGTTGTCGACAGCGAAACCCTGAGTGGCGGTCAACCACTCGCGTAGCGCCTCGGGGGACGCACGCGCGGCTTCAGGAACCGGCAACTCGATTTTCGACAATTCGACCGACTGCCCTTGCGGCAATTTCAAGACCGCGCGGTGGTTCTGCATGAAGCCGGTGCTGCCGTAGAGAATCGCCGCGAGCGCACCCCACGCACCGATCCACAGGTGCAACTGCCGAATGAAGCGCATGGTGCGGCTGCGCGTGCGCGCGATGGTTGTCGCTCCTGTGTTTGGAATGGGCGATCGTCGCGCGATCAATTCGTGTTCTTTCATGCGTCAATCTGATTTCGTAGGTGATTCTGGATGACTTCGCAATGCAGAGTTCGATGCTCAGACTTCAGCCCAGCCGCGCAGCAGATTGTGATAAACGCCAACGAGCTGCACCATCGCCGGATGCTCTGGGTGATCGCGATTGAGTTGCTGGATCGCGTTGTCGAGATCAAACAACTGGGTGCGCTGGGCGTCGTCGCGAATCATGCTTTCGATCCAGAAAAAACTCGCCATGCGTGCACCGCGCGTCACCGGCGCAACGCGATGCAGGCTGCTGGCCGGATACACGATCATGTCGCCGGCCGCGAGTTTCACCGAGTGCGCGCCATAGGTGTCCTCGATCAGCAGCTCGCCGCCGTCGTAGTCCTCGGGTGGCGACAAAAATAACGTCGCGGAAATGTCGGTTCGGATTTTCTCGCTACTGTGCGGCAACAGGCGCACGGCACCATCGACGTGATTACCGAACTGCATACCAACCTCGTAGCGATTGAACATCGGCGGATACACGCGTCGCGGCAAACACGCGCTGATGAACAGCGGATGGCGCTCGAGACTTTGCAGGATCACGTCGCCGAGCTCGCGAGCGAGCGGTGAGTCTTCGGCGATCTGACGATTGCGCTTGACGTTGATTCCCTGATGACCAGCGGTGACACGACCATCGACCCACGGTGCATCAGAAGCAGTCAGGCGCGAGCGCGCTTGCTCAAGTTGCTGTCCATTCAATGCTCCGGAGATTCGGACAAGCATGGTTGACGTTTCCTCTGGAATTTCGCAGCGAACTAGAAACGATAGTTCACCGAGACCAACGCGGTGCGTCCGATGCCGGGAACTGCGCGCCCACCGTCTGATGGGATCAACGAATCGAAATAGGTGCGATCGGTTAGATTGAGAAGGTTGAGGCGCACATCGTATTTCGGCTGGTGCCAGGCGATCGTCGCATCGATGCGCGCATAACCACCCGCTGACACAGTGTTGCTGTTGTTCGCAAAACGTGATGACAAGTACGTCGCGCCGCCACCGATGTCCCATTCGGGAGTGATCGTGAAGTTGGTCCAGATGGTCGCGCTGTTCCTTGGCGTGTTTGCCGGCACATTGCCCTGAGTACCGTCCAGGGCGCGCACGATTTCTGCATTGAGACGGGTATAGCCGCCGAACAACTGCCAGTGTTCGTTGATGCGGCCGGTCGCGCCCAACTCGAAGCCGCGCACTCGCACATTGCCGTCCAGTGAATACACACCCGGAGATAACTGGGTGCGCGCGTCGGTTTTTTCGATCTGGAATAGCGCGGCCGTAACATCCAGAGTGTTGCCCAGCGCGTTCCACTTGGCGCCGATTTCGTAAGAGCGGTTTTTCTCTGGCGGCAGCGCTTGGGTGCCATTGCTGACCGTCAGTGCTTCCAGCGACGGATTGAACGAGTTGCCATAGGAAACGTAATAGGACTGTGCTTCGGTCGGCTGGTAGATAAGCCCGCCGCGAACGCTGGTGAATTCGATTGTTTGATCTGCGCTAGGCGGCGAAGACGTTGTATTGGTTAGTTCGGCTGAGTAGCGATCACGGCGCAGTCCAACGACAGCCTGCCAGTGCGGGTCGAACTTGATGGTGTCGTTGGCAAACACCGCGTACGTGTCAGCGTGGCCGCTGGCGCGGTTGGTTGCCGTCGTCACGATGTTGGCCGAGCTCGTGAAATACTCGGGATCGATCAGTGAGACGAGCGGCAAGCCGCTGCGCGAATAGCTCTGGTTGGTGTAGGTGTCGCGGCCGAGTTCCGCACCGGCGATCAGGGTGTGCGCCACCGAACCGGTGCTGAATTTGCCGACGAAATCGGTCTGGTTATAGAACGACGTGTCGGTGATGTCACGGTCATGGCTGGCGAGCTGCACCAGCAACGATTCGATCGGATCGGTCGTGTAGTTTCCTGTGGTGCGATTCAAGGTGATTCCGTCCGCTGTCACCACGGTGTTCGGTGCCGTCTCGCGCGCGTCGATCGTGTAGTGGCTGTATTGGACCTGGTTGCGCAGGCTGAATTGATCGCTGAATTTGTATTCGACAAGTACGCTGACTACGTCGACATCCTGGTTGGTTCGATCGTCGGTCAAGCCGTAGAAATTGCGGCGATCGACCGGTGCCGGTTGTCCGTTGAGCGGCGGCAGACCGTAATCGGGCATGTCGTGATTGCGTTGCAGAAGCGCGGACAGGGTGATCTCGGTTGGAGTGCCGATGCCGAATCGCAAGGTCGGCGCGATGCCGGCGTCGCGCGATGTCATTACGTCTCGATCGGAGTGAATGTCCTGCCCGAAAACGTTCACTCGTGCAGCGGCGGTGTCGGAAATCGAATGATTGAAATCGCCGCTGATACGGTAACGCTCGCCGGTTCCGATCGTCGCGGTAATCTGATCAAGCGTGCCGACAAATGGCTGTTTGCTGGTCTGGTTGATGACGCCGCCGGTGGAACCCCGACCGAACAACATCGATGACGGGCCTTTCAATACTTCGATCGCATCGAGATTGAAGGTGTCGCGGTAGTACTGCCCGCGATCGCGAAAGCCGTCGAGATAGATGTCAGTGCGCGCGGTGAATCCACGCAGGTTGATGTTGTTGCCGATCTGGCCACCTTCGGCACCGCCGATCGTGATGCCGGGAACATTGCGCAAGGCGTCCTGAAACGAGGTCGCACCCTGTGCTTCAAGCAGAGAGCGATCGATGACGGTGATCGATTGGGGTATGTCGCGCAGCGCGGTGGGGACCTTGCCGCCGATTGACGAGGTATCGGCGCGGAAGTCGTGCTCGGTCGCCTTGACCTCGACCTTGCCTAGCGGGGTGACCTTCGAATCGATTGTCGTCCTGGCGGCACCATCGGGTGACAAATCCGCCGGAGTATCGGGCGCTGCATTTGCGGAACGTGCGGTTGCGGTGAAGGCCATAGCGAGGGCAATCGCCGCGCTCAGTTGGGACATACGCATTACGGAAATTCCAACAGCCTCGGGGCATCAAGTGCTGCATGTCGAAGCAGGCAGACATTGACGAGGCCGAAGTGTAAATACGAACCGTTCTTATTTGCAACACTTTCCGATCGCTGGGCGACGAACTAGACCCATGGACACTTGCAAAGATCGTAATGTTATAGCGTATGATCCTCGGCGATTTGCCATCCTTTGTTCCAGCCGCCACTACCCACGCATGAAACACTCGTCGATCGCCTTGGCCATTGCTGCCGCGCTAATCACTGCGCCCGTTTTCGCGGCGACATCGAAAGCGAATGCTCCGCCAACGACCGTCAGCATCGACGCGCGCATCAAGGCGCTCGAAGCTACCGTCGAGCAGTTACGCCAGCAGGCGAGCGCCGCGCTCGCGGTAGCCGAAGCTGCGAAAGCCGAGTTGGAGAGAATGAAGACTGCGCAGCAGGACAACGCAACCGCGTCGGCTGCTGCTCCGGCTGAAATCGTCGCCGCGTCAGAGCCGATCGCAGCACCGGCCAGCGCGGCGACGAGTAGCGCGAGCGCGTTCAACCCGGCGATCGCGGTGATCCTCAATGGCGTCTACGCGCATCATTCGCTCGATCCATCACGTTACTACCGCGCCGGCTTTCCGTTAGTCGACGGCACCGGGGCGGGCGAACAAGGGCTATCGCTTGGCGAGAGCGAATTCAGTTTTGCCGCGAATGTCGATGACAAGTTCTACGGCCAATTGACCATGACTGCCGAGAACGACCACGGCGATACCAGTGTCGGCGTGGAGGAAGCCTATATCGAATCCACCGCGCTCAGCGACGGCTTCACAGTGCGCGCGGGACGCTTTTATTCGCATATCGGCTACCTCAATGATCATCACACCCACACCGACAACTTTGTCGATCGACCGCTTGCGTATCAGGCATTTCTCGGCAACCAGTACGGCGACGACGGCGTGCAGGTGCGCTGGGTTGCGCCGACCGACACCTATTTCGAACTCGGCGGCGAAGCATTCAGCGGCAATCACTTTCCGTCCGCCGGGGCCAGGAATTCCGGCGTCGGAGTGAAAACCGCGTTCGCGCACGTTGGCGGCGATATCGGCTACAGCTCATTCTACGGCGGTGTGTCAGTGCTCAAGGCACGCACCAATGGTGCCGAGGATGGATTCAGCGGCGACCAAACCTTGTACTTGTCCGACGTCACCTGGAAATGGGCACCGCACGGCGGATTCAAGGATGGCGGTGTCACTGTACATGCCGAATATTTTCTCGACGATCGCAACGGCACGGTCGTGACGCCGACCCCGCCCGATACGCTGCAGCCGTGGAACGGCAGTCGCCGCGGCATGTATCTCGAAGGGGCCTATCGTTTCAGCCGCACCTGGGATGCCGGCTACCGCTACGACAAGTTGTGGTCGCCGGATCACGGACCGTACGCGAGCGATTTCGACCCGAGCCGCAACAGCGTCATGCTGACCTGGCGCAACAGCGAGTTCAGTTTCCTGCGCTTGCTTTTCAGTCGCGACGAACCGAGCGCCGGTCAGACCGACAATGCTATCTATCTGCAATATCAAGCCAGTATCGGCGCCCACGGCGCACATACTTTCTAGCCAATGTTTCTCAGGAATCACTACATGCGTATTTTTTTCCGCTGCACTGTCTTGCTTTGCGCCGTCGCGCTCTCGCTGCCCGCGCAGGCCGCACTCAAGGTTTTTTCCTGCGAGCCGGAATGGGGCGCGCTGCTGACCGAAATCGGCGGCGACAAACTTGATGTCGATGTTGCGACCGATCCCTTGCAAGACGTGCATGTGGTCGAGGCCAAGCCGAGCCTGATCGCAAAAATGCGCCGCGCCGATCTCGTCGTCTGCACCGGCGCCGAACTCGAAATCGGCTGGCTGCCGCAACTGCTGCGCCAGGCCGGCAACTCCAAAGTCGCCTCCGGCCCGGGCAGTTTCATGGCAGCGGATTTCGTTACCGAAGTGGACAAACCAACTGCCCTTGATCGCGCCAACGGCGATATTCATCCGGGTGGCAACCCGCATGTCCATCTCGATCCGAATCGCGATCTGGTGATCGCCAAGGCACTCGGTCAGCGGCTTGCGGAAATCAATCCGGGCAATGCTGCGTTCTATCAGCAGCGTGTCAGCGATTTCAGCACACGCTGGCAAGCCGCGATTGCGCGCTGGCAGGCCAAGGCCGCGCCGCTCAAGGGCAAGAAGGTCGTCGTCCATCACGACGCATGGGTGTATCTCACCAATTGGCTCGGCATCGAAAAAGTCGGCTCGCTCGAACCCAAGCCCGGCGTGCCGCCGACCAGCGCGCATCTCGCGAGCCTGATCGCCACGGTCAAAGCCGGTGATACGTACGCAATCATCAGCGCCGCGTACCAGGATCCGAAGTCGGCGCTGTGGCTATCCGAACGCACCAACGTTCCGGCGGTGACCTTGCCGTATACGGTCGGCGGCGATGCCGAAGCGAAAGATCTGTTCGGCCTGTTCGATTCGACTATCGACAAGCTGCTCGCCGCCGGTAAAGTGGCCACGAACTGAGCATGCCCGAATGACATCACTCGGCCTCGATATCAGCATTCTCGGTCCGGCCTGCGTGGCTGGTCTCGTCGTATTGTCTACCCACGTGCCGCTCGGCCAGCAGGTACTCAACCGCGGCATCATCTTCATCGATCTTGCGATCGCGCAGATTGCCGCGATGGGCGTGGTCGCGGCGCAGTATTTCGGTGTCGATGAACTTGGCTTTGGCGCCCAGATCGCTGCCGCCGTGGCCGCGTTGCTCGGCGCCGCGCTGCTGGCATGGACCGATCGGCGCTGGCCGGAATATCAGGAACCGCTGATCGGCATCCTGTTCGTGCTTGCCGCAACCGGCAGTCTGTTGCTGCTCGCCAATAATCCGCATGGCGGTGAGCATCTCAAGGACTTGTTGGTCGGCCAGATTCTCTGGGTAAGCCTGCCGCAACTAATTCCTGCGGCAGTGCTGTCCGCCGCCCTGCTCGGCGTCATGTGGTGGCGGCGCGAGCGATTATCCGGCTTGCTGTTCTATGCTCTGTTCGCATTCGCGATTACCGCTTCGGTGCAACTCGTCGGCGTGTATCTCGTGTTCGCCAGCTTGATTGTGCCCGCGCTGGCGACGGCCGGCATGCACGGACGCAAGCGCCTGATTGTCAGTTACCTGATCGGCGCGCTCGGCTACGCATCGGGTCTTTTCCTCTCAGCCCTGCTCGACGTACCGAGCGGCGCGATGATCGTCTGGACGCTGGCCGGTTGCGGCATCCTCGCTCAGGTATTCCCGGCCGTGCGACGCTCTCACCCCGCACATCACGATCTGCCAGCTGGCACGCGCTGAACGACTATCGCGCACCTTCACTCACGGCGCATTGCTGGCGACTTGCGCCATATCCGGCGCATCGCAAACTACCGCCTTGCGCGGTGTGTCATCGGTTGGCGCGTGGTAAGTCTGGCCGAATTTCGGCAGACGTGACGCGAGCGGCACGACCTTGCCGTTGATGCGCCAGTCGTAGATCACGCTGAAGGCCAGCACGCGGCTTACGTATTCCCGGGTCTCACGATACGGAATCGTCTCGATGAAAAAATCCGGATCGAGGTCGCCCCGCGCGTCGAGCCAGCGCCCGACCGGCGCACTGCCGGCGTTGTAGGCCGCGCTCGCCAGCCACGGACTGCCGTCGTACTTCTCGGCCATTTGCCCGAGGTAGCGCGTGCCGAGTTGGATATTGAGACCGGGCTCGAACAGATCGCTCGGGCGGGAATACGGCAGCTTTTCGCTTTTGGCGAGCTGCTTGGCAACGCCCGGCAGCAGTTGCATCAAGCCGTAGGCGTTCGCGCCCGAACGGGCGTCTGTGGTCCACGCGCTTTCTGCGCGGATGATCGCATAGGCCCAGGCCGGATCGATTCCGGCATCGCGCGATTCACGCCGCACATGCGATTCCATCGCCAGCGGAAAGCGCTGCTCGTAATAGCGCTGGGTATCCTCTGCAGCAGAATACAAATAGACCGCGCGGTCGTACCAGCCACGCTTGAAGGCGAGATTGGCGGCGCGCTCGCGTCCGGCCGTGTTGAGTTTTTCCTGGGCAAAACTCCACTCGCGACGCGCCTCGGGCAGCATGCCGAGGTTCTGGAATTCGAATGCGCGCACCAGATCGGGCTGCTTCATCAGAGTCGCATCGGCGGCGACATCGTTCGAGAGCGTGCGCGGACAAATCGCGTACGGTTCGGAAATCCAGTCGGCAGCGAGAAATCCATAGAAACCCGGAACCCGCGCGATCGAATTGAATACCTTGTCGGCCTCGGCCTTGCGATCGAGCTTGGCCAGCACGCGCGCGCGCAGGTAGCGCCAGCGCGGATCGGTTTTCTGGTCGGCCGATAAGTCGTCCAGGGCCGCAAGCGTTTCCTTCCAGTCCTGGGTCGCGAGGGCGACGCGGACATGCCATTCGCGCGAGGTGTCGTCGGCGGCATCAGCCGGCAAGGCATCGAGACGCGCGATTGCGTCGGGTGAGTAGCTGGTTGAACGATAGATCGCGAGCGCGTTGAGCACGCGATTCTTCTGGTCCTTGTCGAACTTGAAGCGCGACTGCAGCGACGCCCACAGCGTCTCGCTCGCCGCGCTGTCTCGGCGCGCATAACGGGCCAGACCGAACGCAACTGCATCGCGCGAGCGTGTGTCGTCTTTCCAGCCGTCGATTTTCGCCAGCGTTGCGGCTGGATCGCGCACCGCCGTCGCGATGCGGCGTGCGGCGTCGCGGTCGGATTCGGCCAGCAATGGCACGACCGCGTTGATGGTCTCGTCGCGGCCTTCGGCTGCGGCCATGCCGATGCGCGTCCACAAGGCACCATCGTCGAGCTTGTCGCTTGCGCGCGCCCAGGCGAACACTGGATCGCAAGCCGAAGGCGATGGGCTCGCCGTCATCCACAACGGTTCGATATCCAGTGCGTAATCAAGTCGTTCGCCAGCTGCAAGCTGCGCGCGCAGCTCGTTGCACCGCAAGGTGCGATCACTGCCGGGGCGATACAACGCGCGAAATGTTGCCCACTCGCTACGATCGGCCACTAGACGCAGATAGGCGTTGCGCAGGTCGCGCTCGGGCAGCGTATCGGGCCAGCGATCAAGGAATTGCTCGACTTCGGCGCGGCTTAGTTTCGGCAGGCGCCGCTTCAACGACGCCAAGCCTATGTAGGGATAGAGAGGATACGTGTCGAGGCCGATTGCAAGCCGCGCCCATTCGCCGACACCGCGTTGTGCTGCCTCGTAGGCAACGCGGAAGCGGGTCCGTTGGCTGTCGAGCGAAAGCTCGTCAGCGCGCGCCAAATGAGTAACGCCTGCGGCATACGCGAGTGCCGACAAGGCAAATATCCGATAGATCTGAGAAAACTTCATGCTGACGATACGATTGAAGGTCGCGGTTCCGAAGTGTAACGCGAGCGCGTTGATCGACAGAAAACCTCCGGCCCGGGTCGCTGGCATGAAAAATTCCACTGGCGTTTTGGTTTCAGTTGTTTTACATTTTTTTTACAGCTGATCCGGTGTTTGCTGGGTACGCCGCGGCAAGCTCCTGAACAACCCGCACCTATCAAAACGCACCTATCCAAAAAGGGGAATGAAATGAAGTGCAGAAACACGCTCCGGATCGCGACTCCGACAACACTTGCCGCAGCGATCCTGCTGGTTCTTTCGGCTCCGGTTGCCTTCGCGCAGGATCGCACCGGTGACGACGCGCAAAAATTGCAGGCGATCGAAGTCACAGGTTCGCGCATCAAGCGCGCGGAAGTTGAGGGACAGGTGCCCGTGCAGGTGATCACCGCCGCCGATATCGCGGCGACCGGACTTGGTTCCATCGGCGACATCATTCAACAGCTTTCGATCAGCGGATCGTCGCTCAACACGAAATTCAACTCGGCCGGCAACTTTGGCTTTCCACCTGATGGAGGCGGCGTAGGTTCCGGTTCGACCACGATCTCGCTGCGCAACGCAAATGCAAAGCGCACCCTGATTCTCGTCGACGGCTTGCGCTGGGTCAGCGAATCGTCGGCCTCGGGTGTTTCCGCCGCAGTCGATCTCAACACGATTCCGGCCAGCGCTGTCGAGCGCATCGAGATCCTCAAGGATGGCGCGTCGTCGTTGTACGGTTCCGACGCGATTGCCGGTGTGGTCAACATCATCACCAAGAAGAAGCAGGACGGCGTCAGCATTGGTCTCTATTACGGCGACTACTCGCAGGGCGACGGTGCGACCAATCGCGCCAATGTCTCGCTCGGCGGCAGCGGCGAGCGCTTCGATTTCTTCTTCGACATCAGTCATTACGACCAGAAGCGCATCAGTTCGGCCGACTGGGAACAATCGCGCTTTCCGACACCCGGTATCGGCGGTGCCGTCAATCCGGCGGCCTGGAGTTCGGCAACTCCGAACGGTCGCCTGGTGTTTGCGCCACCCGATCCGAACAATACCGTCGGTGGCCTGTGTCCGCTTGATGGCGGCGCGTCATTCTGCAACCTCTCCGGTGATGGTGCCGGCGGCTATCGGCAATGGACCAATGCGGATCGCTTCAATTTCGCCCAATACAATTTACTCCTGACGCCATCGAAAAGAGACTCTATTTTCGCGCAAGGCACCTACAAGATCACCGACAACATCAGTTGGAATATCAAGGGTGCCTATACGCGGCGCGAGTCGGTGAACCAGGCCGCGCCGGAACCGATTTTCCTTGGCTCCGAAGCCGGTAGTGGCGGGCTCGCAGATTTTGTCGGCATCGATGCCACCAACCCGTATAACCCCTTCGGTTTCACGATTTCACCGGAAGGCGCATTCCTGACACGGCGACCGATCGAAGGCGGACCACGCATCTTCCGCCAGGACGTCGATACGACCTATGTCAGCAGTACCCTCAAGGGTGATTTCAGTGCTGGCGAACATCAATTTTTCTGGGACGTGAATTACGCAACCGGGCAAAACAAGGCGACCCAGACGGTAACCGGCACCTACAATATTGCGCATATCCAACGCGCGCTCGGACCGTTGTCGGAATGTACTGCACCGTGCGTGCCGCTGAACTTCTTCGGCGGTCTCGGCACGATCACGCCGGACATGCTCAACTACATCCTGTTCACCGAGAACGATCGCAGCAAGCAGGATCTGGATGTCTGGACGGCCAATATTTCAGGCGACGTATTCCAGCTTCCGGCCGGCGCGCTGTCGTTCGCCGGTGGTTACGAGCATCGCAAGCTGAGCGGGTTTTATACGCCGGATTCGATCGTCACCGCTGGCGAATCCAACGGCGTGCCATCGGGCCCGACCTCCGGTAGCTATTCGGTCAACGAGTATTACCTTGAACTCAATGCTCCGGTGCTCGCCGATCAGCCGTTCGCCAAGCGTCTTGATCTGAGCGCCGCGACGCGTTACTCGGACTATTCGAATTTCGGTGGCACAACCAACAACAAGTTCGGTGTCCGTTGGCAGTTGAGTGACGATTTCACCCTGCGCGGTACCTGGGCAGAAGGTTTCCGCGCACCGTCGATCGGCGAGTTGTTCGGAACGTTCTCGCGTTTCGACGCAACGATCCAGGATCCGTGCAACGGCGCGACGGGTGCGGCCGGGGCCAACTGCTCCACCCTCGGGGTTCCCAATCCGGCTACGTTCGAGCAGGCGAACTCGCAGATCTCGGTGGTTACCGGCGGTAATTCGGCACTCAAGCCGGAAACTTCGACAAGCCTGACTCTCGGCGCGTTGTACAGTCCATCGTGGGCTGAAAACACAGCTTGGTCACAGAAGATGGATTTCGAGGTGACCTACTATCGGATCAAGATCGAAAACGCGATCCAGGCATCGGATGCGCAAACTCAGCTCAACCGCTGCGTCGCCACACTCGATCCGATTTTCTGCAGCGGTATCACTCGGTCGTCCGGTGGCAATATCAATCACTTCGGCAACACCTTGTTCAACCTCGGCCGGATCAATACCAAGGGCGTCGATTTCGGACTCAACTGGGTTGGCAACGATACCGGCATCGGTCGTTTCGGCGGCAGCTTCCAGGCAACGCGGGTGTTCAACTACGAGGCGATTGCCAGCGACTCGGGACTCGCAGAACCGCGCGCCGTCGGTGTCGAAGTCAACGATAGCGGCATTCCGAAGTGGCGGGCGACGGCTCGGTTGAACTGGGCAATCGGCGACTTCAGTGCCAGTTGGGCCGCGCGCTTCATCGACGAACTCACGGAAGACTGCAACGTTCCGAGCGGTTATGCGATTTGCGAAGCGGGTGGCAGTCATCATCTCGGTGCAACCACGTTCCACGATATTCGCGCGAGCTGGAACGTGCCCACATCATTCAAGATGACAATTTCCGCCGGTATCAACAACGTGTTCGCCAAAGATCCGCCGGTCTGCACGAGCTGCTCGCTGAACGGCTACGACGCGTCAAACTACGACATCCCGGGTCGCTTCTCCTATGTCGAGGCGCAGATCAAGTTCTGATCGGCAGTTTCTGATCAGCATGTTCTGATCGATTTTCCACCGTTTCGAATTTCGGGGCCGCCATGTGCGGCCCCTTTTTTTGTCGTGCTGGACTGCGGGGGCACCATTGCCTCCGGGAATTTGCCGTCAGTGACGATTTCAGTCACAACTTGCTGGCAGATTCCGGCAATGCCGCGCGTGGAATTCGAACGCGTGCCGCAACCGGCAGATGATCGGATACCGGATGATCGAGCGCCCACAGTTTTTCGACCACGATGCTGTCCGATACCAGAATGTGATCGATCGCGCGAATCGGTTGCCAGCTCGGAAACGTGGCCGGCGGATTGTGCGGTGGTCTCAGTCCGGTACGCGCGAACAGGTGCTTGAGCTCGGCACTGCTCGCGGTAGTATTGAGATCGCCCATCAGAACGGCATGTGGATGGTCGGCAATCAAGTCGGCCAGAAAACGCAGTTGCCGCTCGCGCGCCTTCGGGCCGAGCGATAGATGGGCGACGACGACGATCAATGCTTCGCGGTCGTTGCCAAAGCGCGCCCACAGCGCACCTCGACCGGGAATGCGCCCGGGCAGCGGATAGTCGAGAACTTCTTCGGGCTCGAAGCGGGCGAGCAGCCCATTGCTCGACGTGGCCAGATTGGCCACGCGCCGATTGGGCTGATGGCTCCAGAATGGAAACCCCGCCGCTTCGGCCAGATATTCAGTCTGGTTGAGAAAACCCGAGCGCAGACTCCCTGCGTCCGCTTCCTGCAACGCGACCAGATCGAACTCGGCGATCACGCGCGCGAGTCCATCGAGGTTCTCGCGCTTGCCAGTCGGCAACGCATGATGCAGGCCGCGCGTCACGTAGTCGCGGTAGCGGCGCATGCTGCCGCCCGCAAGGATGTTGCAGCTGAGCAGGCCGAGCGATGCGTGCGTTTCCGCCGCGGCACCGGCTGCTACAGATTTCCCTGCACCTATCCGCTGTGAACTCACCTGCTCGCTTCGGTTATGCGATTACTTCTTCGCTGGCTTCGCGGCTGCGTCGTGTTCCTTTTGCACCAACCAGAGCACTTCTTCGATCAATTGCGGATAACCGCCGGCCGATGCCGCCGTGACACGATACTTGCCATTGACGATCACGGTCGGCGTGCCGTCGACGCCGAATTTCGGCACCATCGTCAGCGAACGACTGAGCTTGCTCTCCACCTCGAACGAGGTCGATGCCGCGATGAACTTGTGCGGATCGACGCCACCCTTGGTGGCATAGAAATCGGCCAGCCCGTTGATATCGTGGATTGGCTCGTGGTCGCGGTGCAGCGCATCGAACAGCGCCTGATGGGTCTTGTCAGCGACGCCAAGCGACTGCGCGGTGTAATACGCGCGGGCAAACGGTTCCCACGACGGATTGAAAATCGCCGGCATGTAACTGTAGGCCGCATACGCCGGCAGCTTGGAAATCAGTTCCTCGGCATACGGCTGAAAGTGCGCACAATGCGAGCAGGCGTAGCTGAAAACTTCGAGCACTTCGATCTTGCTGCCGCTGGCGGTCGATTGCGGAGGATCGACCACGAAATAGGTCTTGCCGGCTTCCCATTGGGTCGCAGGCGGCAGCAACTGGGCGTCGCAGGCGCTGATCGACAGCAGACCCAGCAACAGACTGGTGATGAGTTTCGACATGGTGATCCTCTTTAACGTGGCAATCGCGAGATTGGCAATCGCGCCAGGTCAGCGCAATCTTACAGTCATGCTGGACTGGATTAGCCTGAGTGGGCTTCCGATTCCTGTCTGACCAGATGGTTTACGAGTTCGATCAGACGGTCCCAGTTCCCCGCAGACGAACCGGTTACGCGATATTTGCCGTTAACGATGATGGTCGGCGTCGAATCGACGCCAGTCGCCTTGATGAATGCATCGGCGCGTTTCATTCCGGTATTGATCGCGAACGAGTTTGCCGTCGCGACAAAATCCTCGGCCTTGACACCGTACTGGGAGTAGAACGCGGCGACATCCTCAATCTTCGGCGTAAGCATCTTGCCGGTCTTGGCATCACGGATCGACAGAGGGCCGTTGTCCCATACCGCCTTGAACATCGCATCGTGGCCTTTTTCAGCGATACCGAGCGCCTTGGCAGTGAGGTAAGCACGCTGGAACAGCGGCCAGGATTCTGCCGAGTTGAACGAGGCCGGCACCAGATTGAATGTGGCGTTCGGCGGCAAGCTTGCCTTGAGTTTGTTCGCGGTCGGCGCAAACGAGTTGCATGCCGGACAACCGTACGAAAACACCTCGGTGACCTCGACTTTGTCGCTGCCCGGCGTGGTCTGCACCGGCTCGATCAGGAAATAGTCCTTGCCGACAACAAAGCTGTTCGCTGGCGCTGCACCCGGTGACGGTGCGAGCGGTTGCGCGTGTGCGCCGGCAACGGTCAAGACTGCACCCATGGCCAATGCAAGAATTTGCGCCGACGCGGTTGTGAAACTTCTCGACTTCAATGAACTCGATTCCAGCGAATTGGATTTGAACATCAGACTCTCCAGCGAGTGAACTATTGGCGCTGCCGAAAAAGGAAATGGCAGTGCAACGCAATGGTCGTGATTGCAGGTACCGGGCTGGTCCAGATCGGTCGGCCGATCTCAGACAACGCGCTTCTCAGACAACGGGCAACGAGCAATTGTTGCCGGGAACGACTGAACCGCTCCGGAGCATGAGCGCTTATTCCGCCGCGAGCTGCGCCGGTGTATGTAGACCTTCGACGTAGGAGGCCAGTGCATCGATGTCCTGCGCGGATAGGCGCGCAACGATATCCGGCATGATTTTGGCGTGGGTATCGTCGCCCCAGGTCGTACCTGCCTTCCAATCTTTCAACTTGGCGGCTACGTAGTCGGTCCACTGGCCGGCTAGTTGCGGGTAGCCGGTTCCCGCCATGCCGCGTCCATCGGGGCCATGGCAGGCCATGCAGGCTGGAACACCGGCGCTGGCGTCGCCGCCGCGATACAAGGCTTCGCCGCGCTTGACCAACGGTTCGTCGGCAACACCGGGGAGCGCCTGCTTGGTCGCGAAGTACGCGCCGATATCGTGCATGTCCTGAGTCGACAAGGTCGGTGCGAATCCCATCATGATCGCGCTGGCGCGCTTGCCGCTCTTGAACAACTCAAGCTGGCGCACGATATAGGCCTCGTTCTGGCCGGCGAGTTTTGGATATTGCTTGTCGCTGGAATTGCCGTCCATGCCATGACAGGCAGCGCAGGCAGCCGACTTGGCCGCGCCGGCAGCGGCATCGCCAGGCGCTGGTAGTGCGGCGTTCTCGGCTTGCGCCACACCTGCGGCCAGCAACACCGCCAAGGCCACAACTTGCCGAAAGCTCATACACTTGCTCCGAATATCGGGGATGATGGAAGGTCGGACGCGACGCACTCGACCGCAGTACACATTGGAGCAGACGATGCGCGGTCGGCTCAATCGATGAATTATCCCCCGCGCCTTGTTGGGCGGTCAAACGGCCGCGCAGCGAATCTCGTCATACCGGTCAGACTATCGCATCAATGAAAAACCCGTTCCGCAACGCCCATTACCTGATCAGCGCACACAACCTGCGCGATCTGCCGCCGGACAGCGGTGCCGAGGTTGCTTTCAGCGGACGTTCGAATGCAGGCAAGTCGAGTGCGATCAACACGATCTGCGATCAGCAGGGGTTGGCGCGCACCAGCAAGACGCCCGGGCGAACCCAGCAACTCGTGGTGTTTCCATTCGCCGACGATCGTCGCCTGATCGATCTACCCGGCTACGGTTACGCCAAGGTGCCGGCCAATCTGCGCCTGCACTGGCGCGGCTTGATCGACAATTACCTGAATTCACGCGCATCGCTCAAGGGCATTGTGCTGATCATGGATGTACGCCATCCGCTGCGCGATTTCGATGTGCAAATGCTCGAGTACGCCGCGGCGACCGAGCGACCTTGTCATTGCCTGCTGACCAAATCCGACAAGCTGTCGAAGAACGAGAGCCTGCGTACGCTGATGGCGGTGCGCAAGGAAATGGCCAACACTGCGCCGTCGGCAAGCGTGCAATTGTTCTCGTCGTTGTCGAAAGCCGGCGTCGATGAAGCGCGTGGCGTGTTGTCAGGCTGGCTGGGTTTGGCCGCGACGCAGGCGGCAAAGTAAAACACGGTAATGCGCGGCCGGATTCCCGACACCTTCATCGACGACCTGCTCGCCCGCATCGATATCGTCGATGTGATCGAGCAGCGCGTGCCGCTCAAGCGCGGTGGGCGCGATTTCGGTGCGCGCTGTCCCTTCCACGACGAACGCTCGCCGTCGTTCACGGTCAGCCCGACCAAGCAGTTCTACCACTGCTTCGGCTGCGGCGCGCATGGCAGCGCAATCAAATTCCTGATGGAATACGACCGTCTCGAATTCGTCGACGCGGTCGAGGAACTTGCGGCACGCGCTGGCGTAAAAGTGCCCTACGAAGGCGGTCGCCGCGAGGCGCGTGAAGATTCCAGCGACCTGTACGACCTGCTCGACGCCGCAGCGCGCTTCTATCGTCAGCAACTTGCCACCAACGACGTCGCCCGAAACTATTTCAAGGATCGCGGCCTCGATGATGCGATCGTGGAGCGTTTCAATCTCGGCTATGCGCCAGCCGGTTGGGATGGTTTGAAGAATGCGCTCGGAACCAGCGCCGCGCGCATCGCCTTACTCGAAAAAACCGGCATGCTGACCAGTGGCGACAGCGGCAAGCGCTACGACCGCTTTCGCGAGCGGGTGATGTTTCCGATCCTCGATCGACGTGGCCGCACGATCGCTTTCGGCGGCAGGATTATTCCAAGCGCTCATCGTGAGCGCGAAGATCAAGAAACGAGCATCCATGCCCGCACTTCTCTACAAGCCGACGGCCCGAAGTATCTCAACTCACCGGAGACGCCGCTGTTCCACAAGGGCCGCGAATTGTTCGGCCTGTGGCAGGTGCGCGAAGCAAATCAGAAGATCGCGCGTCTGCTAGTCGTCGAAGGCTATATGGACGTGATTGCGCTGCATCAGTTCGGTATCACTCAGGCCGTCGCGACACTCGGTACAGCGACCACCGGCGATCATGCCGAAACCCTGTTCCGCAATGCGCCGGACGTGTACTTCTGTTTCGATGGCGATCGCGCTGGCCGGCAGGCCGCGTGGCGCGCCGTTGAATCGGTATTGCCGCGCATGCGCGACGGACGTCAGGCGTGGTTCCTGTTCCTGCCCGACGGCGACGATCCCGACTCGCTGATCCGGCGCGAACGCAACGCCGGCTTTGAGCAGCGCATGAAGGAGGCGATGCCGCTCAGCGAATTCTTCTTCGCCGAAACCGGCAAGGAAGTGAACATCACCAGCCTCGACGGCAAGGCCCGCCTCGCCGAACGCGCGCGACCGTTGCTCGGGCAGATTCCCGACGGCGCATTTCGCGATCTGATGTTTGGCGAGCTACAGCGCCTCACCGGTGTGAGCGGTGGCGCAGCAGTCAATGTGTCGGCGCGTAACGTGCGCGATCGTCGCAGCGCCAATCCGCCGCCGCCGCGTTCACTCGTGCGAATGGCGGTCGCTCTCTTGGTCCAGCATCCGTCGCTGGCCGCGACGATCGAACCGCCGTGGACGTT
>JBDTOS010000005.1:0-24476 GCA_039933095.1 Dokdonella sp. | reverse complement strand
GACATGATGCGGGTGAGCGCGACGATCCACTGGAAGTGATCCATGTTCTTCGAGTTGATGAAGATCTCGAAGGGCCGCCGCAGCTCGTGCTCGGTGCCGGGATTGAGCACGATGTCGTTGAGGGTGACATACAGCGCGTGCTCGAACAGCGGTGACTTGATCTTGTAGGTGGCGCCGATCAGGGTATCCGGGCGCTCGACCTTTTCGTGCATGTGGATGACTTCGGCGGTCGGAAACTCGAGTGCCTCGGATTCGTCCGGCGTTGCCTTCTCGTCCGGCGTGACGACTTGATAACCCTTGATCTTGGTGCCGATCTTGATCGCCATGGCGATTACTCCTTTATCTCGTTGAAGTCGGCTTCGTCAGCCGATCTTGAATGCGTGTGGATTGGGTCTATCGCGCACGGCAAGTGAGGTGTCGACGCGAGCATGAATGCCGGAGGTGGAATCTGTTGTCGCTATCGTGTGCCTGATTGCTGGTGATCTGCTACGCGTCCGCTGCACGTTGCGCTTTGAGCGAACCACATCGCGTCTCTCGCGGTGCGAACACTCGCGGGGCGATGCACTGCCCCGCTAGCTGACGGCTCGGGAGCCATCTCACTACGCGGTTGCCCTCGTTCCTGGCGAATGAGGGCTGCCGCTTACTTGCGTCGCTTCGCTGCGCTTTTTGCTTTTTTGGGTGCCGCTTTCTTCATCGCCTTCTTGGGCGCTGCTTTCTTGACTACTTTCTTGGCCGATTTCTTGACTGCCTTGCTCGCCTTGACAACTTTCGTGGCGACCTTTTTGGCGTCCTTCTTCGCAGCGCTTTTGGCGGGCGCAGCTTTTTTCATCGCTTTCTTCGCGACTTTGGAGGCTGCTTTTTTCACCGCTTTCTTCGCTTTGACGGCTTTCTTCGCCACCTTCTTCGTCGCCTTCTTGGCTAGCGGTTTTGCTGATTTAGCCGCCGCTTTCGCAGTGGGTTTGGCTGGTGCGGTCGACTTGGCGACGGCCTTGGCCGCCTTGTTGATGGTTTTCTTGGCTGCCTTCCTGGTCGCCTTCGCTTTTTTCACGACGGCCTTCTTTTCGCTCGTCACCAACTTACGCGCGGTTGCGACCACGGCCTTGACCTTGTTCGCTGCCGTGTTCTTCGCCTTCACTGCGGTGTCGGCAACTTTCTTGGCCGTGTTGCCAACGGCTTGCTTGGCATCGCTGACCGCTTCACTGACCGATGTCGCTACGGCACTCGCGGCACCTGCCATTGCGCTGCCCATTTCCTGCGCACCTTCTTTCATGCTGTCGATCGTACTTTCGTTGCTCATGTTTCCCACTCCGACTGTTGGTTTTTGGTAACCACTCGTTGCGGACCTTGGCGGCTGCAACGACAACGCAATCATGCACCCACGATCGAACTTTTCAAAGCACCGGCACGCACTGCGAGTGTCCCCTAGAATTTGCCGTAGTAACCTTCCTTCAAGGCATCGAAAAGGTTGGCTGCCGTGTGCACCTCGCCATCGTACTCGATCTCCTCGTTGCCCTTGACCTCGACGCTCGAACCATCTTCAAGTTCGAATCGGTACAGGGTGTTTTCGAGGTCGTGCTCCTTGACCAGAACACCCTGGAACGCCGCCGGATTGAAGCGGAACGTGGTGCAGCCCTTCAAACCCTGCTGGTGGGCGTAGCGGTAGATATCCTTGAAATCCTCGTACGGATAGTTGGTTGGCACATTGGCGGTTTTCGAGATCGACGAATCGATCCACTTCTGCGATGCGGCCTGGATATCGACGTGCTCAGTGGGACTGACATCGTCGGCGGCGATGAAATAGTCGGGCAGTTTTTCGTCAGGCTTGTCCGACATCGGCATCGCCTTGCCGTTGATCAGTTCGCGATAGGCGAGCAACTCGTAGCTGAATACCTCGACCTTTTCCTTGGACTTCTTGCCTTCGCGAATCACGTTGCGGCTGTAGTGATGGGCGAAACTCGGCTCGATGCCGTTGGAGGCATTGTTGGCGAGCGACAGCGAGATCGTGCCGGTCGGGGCAATCGAGGAATGATGGGTGAAGCGCGCGCCGACGTCGGCCAGTTCGGCGATAAGCTCGGGCGCGACCGCCGCGACGCGCTGCATGTAGCGGCTGTATTTGGCGTGCAGCACTCGGCCGGGAATCGTGTCACCGATCTTGTAGCCGTCGTCGACCATCTCCGGGCGCTTGCGCAGCATCTCGCCGGTGACTTCGAAGTCCTGGGTCAGGATCGGTGCCGGGCCTTTCTCGCGCGCCAGCGACAGCGCGACTTCCCAGCCGGCGATGGCCATTTCGCGTGAGACCTCTTCGGTGAATGCGCACGCTTCCTTCGAGCCGTAGCGCATCTTGAGCATCGTCACGGTCGAGCCGAGACCAAGGAAACCCATGCCATGGCGGCGTTTGCTTTCGATCTCGTCGCGCTGGCGTTGCAGCGGCAGGCCGTTGATCTCGACGACGTTGTCGAGCATGCGCGTGAACACGCGCACGACTTCCTTGTATTCCTCGGTATCGAAGCGCGCCTTCGGGGTAAACGGATCGCGCACGAAACTGGTCAGATTGACTGACCCGAGCAGGCACGAACCGTACGGCGGCAGCGGTTGCTCGCCGCAGGGATTGGTCGCGCGAATCGTTTCGCACCACCAGTTGTTGTTCATCTCGTTGACGCGATCGATCAGGATGAAGCCCGGTTCGGCGTAGTCGTACGTCGACACCATGATCATGTCCCACAGATGGCGCGCGCGGATTTGGCCGTAAATCTTGCAGGCAACCAAACCATCGTCGCGCACGACGTAGTGCTTCTGGGTCGGCCATTCGCGCCAGACAACTTTCTCGGCATCGGCCAGATCGAACTCGTACTGTTCCTTGACGTGGATCGGGAACACCAGCGGCCAGTCGCCGTCGTTCTCGACCGCTTCCATGAAACCATCGGTGATCAGCAACGACAGATTGAACTGGCGCAGACGCCCGTCTTCGCGCTTGGCGCGGATGAACTCCTTCACATCGGGATGCGAGACATCGAACGTGCCCATCTGCGCGCCGCGACGACCACCAGCGCTCGATACGGTGAAACACATCTTGTCGTAGATATCCATGAACGACAGCGGCCCGGACGTGTGCGCGCCAGCGCCGGAAACGTATGCGCCGCGCGGGCGCAAGGTCGAGAATTCGTAGCCGATGCCGCAGCCGGCTTTCAGCGTGAGGCCAGCCTCGTGGACCTTGTCGAGAATATTGTCCATCGAATCGTCGACGGTGCCCGACACGGTGCAGTTGATCGTGCTGGTCTTCGGCTTGTGTTCCTGCGCCCCGGCATTCGAGGTGATGCGCCCGGCCGGAATCGCGCCGCGTCGCAATGCCCACAGAAAACGTTCGTTCCAGTAATGGCGTTTTTCCGCCGTCGTTTCAACTTCGGCGAGCGCCTTGGCGACGCGTTGATAGGTATGGTCGATGCTCGCATCGACCGGCACACCTTGTTTGGATTTCAAGCGGTATTTCTTGTCCCAAATATCCAGGGACGCCGGCTGCAACGGAATCTCCACTGCACCCTGACTGCGCTGCTCAAGTCGCACTGTACTCATTGTTGTTTTTCTCTCCCGCAAACTTGTTGCCAAATTCTTGCCATTCGTCATGCCCGCTTGCGGGCTGCTCTTTATCGTTCCTTCCGTGGCCTTGCCGTCTTCACCCGCGTCAACGCAATCCCGTCTGTCCATCTGCGCGAATTCTTTTTTTCATCGCAATCCTTGCCTGATCCTGTCCTGCTTCTTGTCTTGCCTCGTTGCTGTTTGTCTCGCTACAGACGCTGCCCGGAAAATTCGGGAAACATCCATCCTCGCCGGCAACGCCCGCGTGAAACGATTGTCGTGTGCCCCGTGCTGGAACGCGCTAGCGAAGTGCCTCGTTGTTCGTCGTTGTCTGGTCACCTCTTGGCCATTACGCTTGGTGTTTCGGCATGCACCATAAGCGTGGCCCTTGCGCCGCCCCAAACCCAATCGGTGGGTTACCGGTATCGAACCTGCCACAAGATATTGTGACGCGGATGCCTAACGTACGCCCGTCCTCCGGCCTCGTCAACCGCTAAATCGGCATCCGCTACGCAAGCGCTGTCAGACAGCCGGAAAACCGCCCTTATCACTTTCTGGATGGCGCCTGACTCGGGCCACAGGGTGCGGAAACCGATCGCACGTTTCGTTGTCATAGCCCGCGGCATCCGCGCTTGCGGTGACCACACAACTCGACAACTGCGGCCGTCCAACGCAATCTTGTGCCACTCGCGATCCGTCCTTTCGTTGCCATTTCTCACGGAACACCATGCCGATGTCCGACCCTCGCCTTTCGCGCCCGCTGATTTTCATTCCGGCCCTGTTCGGTTTCGCCATCGCCGTCGCACTCGCCTGCACGATCGTGCTGATGCCGCGAACGAGCCAGGCGAGTTTGCCGGCTGCGGTCGATGGTCAGGCCGTACCCTCGCTCGCACCGATGCTGGAACGGGTGACGCCGGCCGTCGTCAACGTCAACTCGAAAACCCGCGTGCGCGTGCGCGATCCGTTTTTCGATGACCCGGTGTTCCGGCGTTTCTTCGGCGTACCGAACCAGCCACGCGAGCGCGTGCAGCAGTCGCTCGGATCCGGCGTCATCGTCGATGCGAACAAGGGTTATGTGCTGACCAACAACCACGTCATCGAAGGTGCCGACGACGTGTCGGTGACGCTGACCGATGGTCGCACGGTGGTCGCCAAGGTGATCGGCAGCGATCCGGATACCGACATCGCCGTGCTGCAAATCCCGGCCGAGCATCTGAGCGCGATTCCCCTCGCCGATATCTCGACCCTGCGTGTCGGCGATTTCGTGGTCGCGGTCGGCAATCCGTTCGGCGTCGGCCAGACCGTCACCTCGGGCATTGTTTCCGCGCTGAATCGCACCGGCCTCGGCGGACGCGGCTACCAGAATTTCATCCAGACCGATGCCTCGATCAATCCGGGCAATTCCGGCGGTCCGCTGGTCGATCTGCGCGGCCAGTTGGTCGGCATAAACTCGATGATCTTTTCGCCATCGGGCGGCAATGTGGGCATCGGTTTCTCGATCCCGGTCGATATCGCGCGCCAGGTCATGAACCAGTTGATCCAGTTCGGCACGGTCAAACGCGGTGCGCTTGGCGTCGAGACCCAGGATGTCACGCCGGAACTCGCCGCTGCCTTGAAGCTTGGCGATGCGCGCGGTGCCGTCGTCACGCGCGTGCGCAGCGGCTCGGCTGCCGATCAAGCCGGCCTCAAGCCCGGCGACACGATCACCACGCTTAATGGCAAGACCGTGCGCGGTGCCCAGGATCTGCACAACCTGGAGGGCCTGACGCCGAACGGCGCCAGCGTCGCACTTGCCGTGTTGCGTGACGGACAGTCGATGACGATCGATGCCGTGCTGCAAGCGCAAACACTTGCGACAAGTAAGGGCGACGATCTCGACCCGCGCTTGGCCGGCGTGCAGTTCGGCGACATCGGTGACGACCAGCGGCGCGAAGATATCGGCGGAATTGCGGTAACCACGGTTGCTCAGTCGAGCCGCGCATTCGCCAACGGGCTACGCAGCGGTGATCGCGTGGTCGCGGTCAATCAGCGCGATATCGCCAACGTCGATGATTTTCGTCGGCTAACCCGCAATCATCCGCGCCAGCTGCTGTTGACCGTCGTGCGTGGGCAGAACGCGTTCTACTTTCTCGCCGAGTAGTTCGGCAAAAAGCGCGGCCGGCGTCGAGATATTTCAAGGTGAGCGGTACGACATTGACGTAGCCAAATCGCGCACTCTCGATTGCGTTTTTTTGCTGAATTGTTCACGTGATAGGCGCCGTTGCATGCTAAGGTTGCGCCCGCATTTTTCCTGACGAGTTACCATGACCCGCTTCCGAATTCTTCCCACCGCGCTGATCGCACTATCGAGTCTCCTGATCCCGAGCTTGCTGTTCGCGGCGGATCCGCCGCCGGCCGCGCTGAAACCGGCATCCAAGCCTGCATCGAGCAAGCCTGCGCCAGACTTCGGCTCGGTCACTGGCTCGACCGGCCCGGCTGCGCCGGCCAAGATCGTGTCAGCCACGACCACTCCGGCAAAACCCACGGCGGCCAAGGCGACTCCAGCGAAAGCGGCATCAGCAAAGAAAGCGACAGCGGACGCGTCGGCAGCAGGTTCCAAACCGGCAAAACCGTCGACCGCGAAAGCCACAAGGTACAGTGGCAAGGCGACGACCAAGGCAGCGCCGATTTCGGCCGCGAACACCCTGGTCTGGCGCGGCGACCTCGCTACCGCGCGCGGCATCATCATTGATCTTGCCAAACAGTACGAAAAGGATCGCAAGGTCCATATCGCTCTTGAGCCGTTCAGCACGGTTTCGGGCATCGACGCGGTGTCTGCTGGTCGGGCCGATCTTGCCGGCAGCGCGCGGCCGATGTTCGGTAGCCGCGACGAGGAAAAAAATCTCAACTTCGTTCCGACCGCCCTCGATGCGATCGTGCCGATCACCAACCCGCGCAATCCGGTCAACAATCTCAGCCTGCGCCAAGTTCGCCAGATCTATCTCGGAAAAATAAAGAACTGGAAGGATGTCGGCGGCAACGATGCGGAAATCAATCTGTACTCGGTCGCGGCACCGACCGACGGCATCGAATACAGCATGCGTTACCTGATTTACCGCAAGGGCGATCAGCGCATCTCCGCGCCCCGACTGTATCTCAACACCGGTTCTCTGGAGGAAGCGGTTACCCTCGATGCGAACTCGCTCGGGCTCTCCACCCTGTCCGGCGTCTGGAATCGCAAGGACATCAAGATGCTTTCGGTGTCGGGCATTCCGGCATCGACCAGCAGCATTTCCAACGGGACCTATCCGCTCTATACGACGCTGTTTCTGGTCACGCGTTTTGTCGATCTGCGCCAGGCGATGGTCGACGACTTCGTCGCTTACCTGACGACACCCGACGCAAAGGACATCATGCGTCGCCATCAGCTGGTGCCGTATGTAGACGCAGCTGACCTGGTTGCACGCGCACCCGAGCAGTTGCAAATGATCGACGCGGATATGGCGAAGGACGTCGCTGCAGAAACGGCAGCCAGTCCGCCGACCTCCACTGTCCTGGAAACGCCGACACCGATCTCGGCGCCGCAGGCAACGCTGGCGGCCAAAGCTGCCATCGCGCCGGCTGCCGAATCGACCGAGCAGGCGCGCGTGCGTGCAGCCGAGGCGGCCGCGAAGAAGAATCAGCAAACCGATCCGGCAACGGGCGGTTAGTCGAGGTTGCATCCGTTGCCGCTGTGGACAGCAGCACCGCGCATCGTGATTTGCGCGTGCCGGCTCGCGTTGCGGAAGGGACGCAACCGATCCGTGCGATCTCGCTCGATCTAGACGATACGTTGTGGCCGATCGCGCCGGTCATCGAACGCGTCGAACGTCACGTGGACGCGTGGCTGCGGGAGCGTTGTCCGGAAGTGGCCGATGCCTGGCCGATCAGTGCGTTTCGTGCGCTTCGCGAAGAAGTCGCACGCGACCACCCACACCTCGCACACGACTTCACCGAGCAGCGCAAGCTGACGCTGCGGCGCGCGTTTCAACCATTCGGGCTCGGCGAAGAGTGGGTCGAGTCGGCGTATGAGGTCTATCAGCAGGTGCGCAATCAGGTGGACTGCTATCCCGATGCGCTCGAAGCTCTGCCGCTCCTCGCATCCCGCTGGCCGCTGATCACGATTTCCAACGGCAATGCCGATCTGATCCGAATCGGAATGCACGCGCATTTTGCATTCAGCATTTCAGCGCGCGAGGCTGGCGTTGCCAAGCCCGATGCGGCGATTTTTCATGCTGCCTGCGAACGGCTCGGCCTGCCGCCGGAATGCGTGCTGCATATCGGTGATGATCCTATGCTCGACATCGAGGGTGCACGTGACGCCGGAATGCGTACAGCCTGGTTGAACCGGGATGGCACATGCGGGAGCGTTGCATGTGTACCCGACATCGAGATTCGCAAGCTCGGTGACGTCATTCCCTGGCTCGATAGTCTGAATGGGACTTCGACTCCGCCTTGATGGCAGGTTACGCCAATGACCACGATGTCCGTCCAGATCGGCACCCAAGTGCGCGTTGTGTTGAGTGTGGCGCCGTCCTGATCGGTAGAACGGCATAGAACGTCTATAATCACGGCCGCGTATTTCTCGCTCGCATGCGACCGCGCTCGGCCGGCGCAGTCCCTCGCTCAGCACCACGCATGCGAACCCACCGATGGAAGGAGTAGCCCATGTCGACTCGCTTGATTGTCCTGCTTTTCATCATCCTGCTCGGCGCTTGCTCGCGCGCACCGGAACCGGCATCGACGGCCGGATCCGGTCCCGTGGCCGGATCCTCGGCAACCTCCACCGCAACCCTTGTCGCCAAACCGGCGAGCATTCGCAAATGCGACGCGCACGACGGCAACGCCACGGTTACGCTGGAGTGGGATGCGCCGGGAATGAATTTCATGTCGGTCAGGGTCGGGGCGCCGGACGGCACGATCTTTTCGAGATCGCAGGGCAAGGGCACGGCCGAAACCGGCCCGTGGGTGCGCGAAGACACGCGCTTTTTCCTGATCAACGAGGCCGATCAGAGCGTGCTGGCACGCTTGACGATTCCATTCGTTGATTGCTAGTCCTTGGTCACGGCTTCTCCCCGTTCGTACTGACTTGGGCCTGGATGAGGTTTCTCGATGAGTGATAGTGCGACAGCGGTGGCCACTCACAACACCGCTTGGGTGGTCGCGAGTGAGGCTGCCGGCGTGATTCCACTGATCGCGACCGATCAGGCCGGTTTCACCGCAGCCATCGCACCGTTTGGCGAACGGGCCCAGCGCTGGTGCACGGCGAACGATTTTGCTGGAGAGACCGGGCGCTTCGTTGTGGTACCGGCGCTCGACGGATCAGCGGCAGCGGTATTCGCCGGCTGTCGTCGCGCCGATGGAATGTTCGCACTCGCATCGCTGCCGTTACGTCTGCCAACCGGCGACTACGGACTGAATCAGGATGGCATCGGAATCGATCCCGCGATACTTGCCTTGGGTTGGGCGCTCGGCGGCTACCAATTCATTCGCTACCGCGCTGCGCGACGTGCGCCGGCGCGGCTTGTTGTCGATGCGACGACGGCCGAGTACGTCGCGCCCCTGGTGGCCGAAATTTTTCGCGTACGCGATCTGGTCAATACACCGACCGAGGACATGGGTCCGGAACAGCTGGCTAGCCAGGTTCGCCAATTGGCGGAACGACATGACGCGGACTATCGCGAGTGGGTCGGCGACGAATTGCTTGTCGGCAATTTCCCAACCATCCATGCGGTCGGGCGGGCCAGCCACCGGGCGCCACGTCTCGCCCAATTGAGTCACGGCCCGAGCGACGCGCCACATCTGGTTCTGATCGGAAAAGGCGTTTGCTTCGATACTGGCGGTCTCGATCTGAAAACCGGCGACGGCATGCGCTGGATGAAGAAAGACATGGGTGGCGCCGCGCACGCGATTGCGCTGGCTGCGCTGGTGCTACAGGCGAAGTTGCCGGTGCGTCTGACCCTGCTGGTTCCCGCTGTTGAAAACGCCATTGCCGGCAACGCCTATCGGCCCGGCGAAGTCATCCGCACGCGCGCCGGCATCACGGTGGAGATCGACAATACCGATGCCGAAGGACGTCTCGTCTTGTGCGATGCTCTGGCGCTGGCGAACGAACTGAAACCCGATCTGATTCTCGATTTTGCCACCCTGACCGGGGCCGCGCGCATTGCCCTCGGCCCCGAGCTGCCGGCCTTGTTCGCCAATCGCGACGATCTGGCAAACGACCTGCTCGCCAGTGCGCAACAAGTGCAGGATCCGCTGTGGCGACTGCCGCTATGGCGTCCGTACCTGACCATGCTCGACTCGCACATCGCCGATCTCGCCAACTCGGGCGCATCGCGACACGCCGGTTCGATCACGGCGGCGTTGTATCTCGAGCGGTTTGTCGCAGCCGACCAGCCGTGGTGCCATCTGGACGTCTATTCTTGGAACGACGCTGACAAGCCCGGCCATCCGCGCGGCGGAGAGGCTCAGGGACTGCGCGCTTATTTCGAGTTTCTCAAGCGGCGCTACGCCGCAAACTGATTTCGCCAACGGACCTGTACTCCGGCCCGTGGCGCTCAATCGACCTTGACGGCATCCGCCTGCGGCAATACGCGGGCGGCAAGCTTCACGTCGGCACGCAACATGCTGATTTCGTCGGCCAGGATATGCGCCGCTTCATTGAGCACGAAATCGCGTTTCTCCTTGCGCGCCTTCTCACGCTTCAAGTCGTCCTTGATGCCGCGCTCGTCGGCCTGCAAGCCGTCGTCCTGGAGAGCATCGCTCTGAACCACGCTGTCGTCAGCGGATTCATCGTCCGCCCCGTTGGCGTTCGCCGATGTCGGCGCGACAGAATCATTTTTGGCTTCGGCGATGCTGCGTGCCTTGCGCTTGGCCTCCTGCTCGTCGCGCTCCTTGCGTCGCACGTCCTCGCTCAGCGAGACGGTCTTGTCCTCGCGCAACTTGCGTGCCTCGGCCAGATCCGCTTCGAAATCGGTCCATTCGCGATTCTTGCCGACGCGAGCCTCGTGGCGCGCAATCAGCAGCGGCGTCACGACCGACAGATCGCCGACACGCCGATACTTGGCTGCCGTGATCGACGTCCACGGCAAGGCATTGTCGTAGCTCGACTCACCGAAATCGCCGGCCTCGGCGGTCAGCGGAAATCCGATGTCCGGAGTAACGCCGCGCAACTGGGTCGATCCGCCGTTGATGCGGAAGAACTGCGCGATCGTCATCTTGAGTTCGCCGAACTCGGGCTTCTCGTTGTGCGCAACCTCATCGAGATCGACCAGATTCTGCACCGTGCCCTTGCCGAAGGTCGGCTCGCCAATGATGACGCCGCGTCCGTAATCCTGGATCGCCGCCGCGAAAATCTCTGATGCCGAAGCCGACGCGCGATTGACCAGGACCGCGAGTGGACCGCTCCACACCGTCGAGTGTGTCGGGGAATTCTCGACCTCGACCCGGCCGACCGCGTTGCGCACCTGCACGACCGGACCCTGATCGACGAACAAGCCGGTCAGATCGGTCGCCTCGGCGAGCGAACCGCCGCCGTTGTTGCGCAGATCGACGAGCACACCGTCGACTTTTTCCTGCTTGAACTCGCCGAGCAGGCGCGCGACATCGCGCGTGGCACTCTTGTAGTCCTCGTCGCCGCGTCGGCGAGCCTCGAAATCCTGATAGAAGGTCGGCAGCGAGATGACGCCGATGCGCCGGCTCTGCGAGCCTTCGGTGACCTCGATCACGGACTTTTTCGCGGCCTGCTCCTCGATGCTGACTTTCTTGCGAACCATCGCCACGGTTTCGTGCTTGCCATCGAGGCCGGCATCGGCCGGCAGTATTTCCAGACGTACCGTCGTGTCCTTGGTGCCACGAATCTTTTCAACGACATCGTCGAGACGCCAGCCGACCACGTCCTGCATCTGACCGGTTGCACCCTGGCCGACCGCGACCACGCGATCGCCCACATTGATCTTGCCGGACAGCGCCGCCGGACCGCCGGGAACGATTTCGCGGATTGCGGTGTAGTCGTCGTCGCGTTGCAACACGGCGCCGATACCCTCAAGCGACAGCTTCATTGCGATGTCGAAGTTCTCGCTGGCGCGCGGGCCGAGGTAATTCGTGTGCGGCTCGATCGCGGTCGCGTACGCATTCATGAAAGTCTGGAACACATCCTCGCTGTTCAACTGGTGCACGCGATCGATGTACACCGCGTAACGCTTGTCGAGAGTCTCGCGGATATCCTTCTCTTTCTTGCCGGCGAGTTGCAGGCGCAGCCAATCGTTCTTGATCCGCTTGCGCCACACGTCATCGAGTTCTGCCTCGGTTTTCGCCCATGGCAGCTTGGAACGATCGTAACGATAGCTTTCTTCCTTACTGAAATCGAAACCCTTGGCCAGCAGCGAACGCGCATAGGCAACGCGGTCGCCGACGCGCTGCAGATAGACGTTGTAGATCGTGAACGGCGCGCTCAGATCCTTGTTGGTCAGCGCTTCGTCGAGGGTGTCGCGCGATGCGGAGAATTTCGTGACGTCATCCGCAGTGAAAAACAGACGATCACCATCCAGCGCGTCGAGGTAGCGATCGAAAATCTGCTCCGACATCGCCTTGTCGAGCGGCACCGGCTTGTAGTGGAAGCGGGTCAGGAAACGACCGGCCCACAATGCCGCTTCGCCCTGCTGAAGCGTCGGCTTGAGTACGGTGGTGCCGGCATCGGCAGTCGGCTTGGCAATAGCCGGGGACAATGGCGCCAGCGCCACAACGGAAGTCAGGGCCAAGGCCAGAAAAATCGCGCGCATGTTCACTCCAGAATACTCAAGGGTCCGACAACAACGTTCAAAACGGAGACGCATTACAAATCGAAAATCCGGCTTTCTGCGGTCTGTGCATGTGCCGTCGACACGTAACCCGCTGCATGAGCCATCTCGTCGGCGTGGTACGACGAGCGCACCATCGGGCCGGAGGCGACATGCTGAAAACCAAGCTGGTAACCGATTTCCTGCACTTGGGTGAATTCGTCTGGCGACCAGTACCGCAGCACCGGATGGTGATGCGGTGTTGGCTGCAGGTACTGGCCGACAGTGATCATATCGACCGCATGATCACGCAAATCGTTCAACGCGCCGCTCACCTGATCGAGCGTCTCGCCAAGGCCAAGCATGATGCCGGATTTGGTCGGTACTGCCGGGTGTTGTGCCTTGAAGCGCTGCAGTAGTTCGAGCGACCAATCGTAGTCGGCACCGGGGCGCACTTCGCGATAGAGCTCGCGCACGGTTTCCAGATTGTGGTTGAACACATCGGGCGGCTGATCGGCGAGTACTTCAAGCGCGCGCTCCATGCGACCCTTGCCTCGAAAATCCGGTGTCAGTATCTCGATGCGGATATCCGGACTCTCGGCACGCACGGCGCGAATGCACTCGGCAAAATGCGCCGCGCCGCCATCGCGCAGGTCATCGCGATCGACCGAGGTGATAACAACGTAGCGCAGACCCATGTCGGCGATCGTGCGGGCGAGATTCGCCGGTTCGTGCGCATCGGGCGGCTTTGGACGACCGTGGGCGACATCGCAAAACGAACAACGCCTCGTGCACACTTCACCAAGAATCATGAAGGTCGCGGTACCCTTGCTGAAACACTCGTGGATGTTCGGGCACGAGGCTTCCTCGCACACCGTCACCAGGTGGTTCTCGCGCAATTTCGCCTTGAGCCGGGCGACCGCGTTGCCGGGTGGAATCCGCACGCGTATCCACGATGGCTTGCGCAATGGCGCAGCATCGGCGAACACCGCGCGGTTGCGCGCGATCTTGTCCTCGCCGGACTGGCGCGCACCGACCACGTTGAGCGGAATCGACAGGTTGCGGATTGATTTGGTTGCTTCGGTCATGCTGATTTGATTACGCTGATTCGATCATGCTGATTTGATCATGCCGGTTCGGTCACACGCGAGGAGTCGGCGAGGAACGGGGATGCGGCGTCCGTGGCGGCGTCGACTACTGCGAAAACCGGGGCGAATTCAAACTGCCGTACCAGCTCCGCAGTCAGCACATTCCGCACATCGGCAAGCGCTCCCGGACCGCCCAAGTCTAGCACCTGGGTTACCCGCAAACCCTGATAGCCGCACGGATTGATGCGCTGAAATGGTTCCAGATCCATCGCCACATTGAATGCCAATCCGTGAAACGTGCAGCCGCGTCGCACGCGCAATCCGAGCGCCGCGATCTTGGCATCGGCGACATAGACTCCGGGTGCGCCTTCGCGCCTGAGCGCGACGATGTTCCAGTGCTCGAGCGTGTCGATGATTGCCTGCTCGATGCGATGAACCAACTCACGCACGCCGATGCCGAGTCTGCGCATGTCGATCAACGGGTAGGCGACTATCTGGCCCGGCCCGTGATAGGTGACCTGGCCGCCGCGATCGACTTTGATCAGCGGAATGTCGCCAGCGCAAAGCACATGTTCGGGCCGGCCGGCCTGACCGAGCGTGAAGACGGGATCGTGTTCGAGCAGCCACAATTCATCGATCGTTTCCGGACCGCGCGCATCGGTGAACGCCTGCATCGCGCGCCACACCGGTTCGTAGGCGCGCAAGCCGAGTTCGCGCACGAGCAATTTCCGGGTCATGCGCTTGCGCTCACGGCGACGATCTTCCTCTCTGCGTACAGCGTCACAGAGTCCAGCGGATGCCGGTCTCTTCGCGCAGCACCGCATGCGCGCGCTCGTACATCTCGCGCGAGGGACAGGTGAAGCTTACCGACACCGACTCGTAGTTACCCTCCTGCGACGGCCGCTTGCGGGCGCTGCCCGCGAGTACGGTCAACCCAATTCCGGCGAGAATTTCAGGCATGCGCTGTTCCAGCCCGATCGCGATTTCACCGATTGCAGTGATTTCGAACAGGCCTGGAAACTGGAATCCCTGTTCCGGTCGGTCGGCGTGGATGTCGTCGAGATTTTTCATCAATCGGTTCGCGTTCGAAATGCTCGTTCAGTGCGTCGGCGGTGCCGGCGACACGCTTTCGCCAATGTCGCTCTTGAACCATAACCAGATGCCGTCGGACATGCGTTTGAACAGGCCGCCCTCGGCACCGTCACTCAATGCGACCAGCGGACGCTCCAGCAAGATCTTGTCGTCGAACTGCACTTTCAAGGTGCCGACCGCCTGACCCTTTTGGATCGGCGCGATAAGGCGTCCGGGCACGCTCATGGTGGCCTTGAGTTCGTTGTAGCGTCCGCGTGGAAATGTCACCAGGATCGGCTCGTTGACACCGAGCGGTAGCGTCGCCTGTTCGCCCTTCCATAGTTCCGGCTCGGCGAGCGCTTTGTCTGCGTCGTAGAGTTTGTGCGATTCGAAAAAACGGAACCCATAATTGAGCAAAGCCTGATTATCGTCAGCGCGTTGTTTTTCGCTGGCCGCGCCCATGACTACCGCGATCAGGCGCTGATCGTCGCGCTTGGCCGAGGTCGCCAGACAATATCCTGCCGAACTCGTGTGCCCAGTCTTGATGCCGTCGACGCTGTCGTCGCGCCATAGCAAGGTGTTGCGATTGTGCTGCTTGATGCCGTTCCACTCGAATTCCTTTACCGCATAGATCGCATAGTCCTCGGGAAAGTCGTGGATCAGAGCGCGCGACAGGATCGCTACGTCACGAGCAGTTGTGTAGTGCTGTTCGTTGGGCAGACCGCTGGCATCCATGTAGTGGGTGTTTTTCATGCCGAGCCGCGCGGCGTATTGATTCATCAGCTCGGCGAATACCGGTTCGGAGCCGGCAGTGTGCTCAGCGAGGGCAATCGCCGCATCATTGCCTGACTGGATGATCATGCCATGCAGCAGATCGTTCAGCGGTACCTGTGAGTTGAGCGCAAGAAAACTCGTCGAGCCGTCGGTACCGGCGCCGCCGGAGCGCCATGCGTTTTCGCTGATCGTCACTTTGTCGTCGCGACGGATCTTGCCGTGCGCGAGTTCAGCCGAGACGACATACGACGCCATGACCTTGGTTATGGAAGCCGGCTCGACGCGCTCGTCGGGATTGCCTTCCGCTAGCAGTTGACCGGTCGCGTAGTCCATCAGCACATAGCTCTTGGCATTCGGAGCCGGCGGTGGCGGCGTCGGCAACTTGACCGCTGCGGCGGTCGGCGTTGCGGCTTGCGGACGCGCGGGCGTTGGTGCCGGCGTCGGCAGGGTTTGCGCGATCACGCTGGTGGCAAGCATTGCGAAGATAACAAGGGTGCTGGCCACGGCGGTTTTGAGGTTTATTTGATTCATCAAAGGTTGGCGATCCGGGAAGTCTGGAGAATGTGGAAGGAATATCGGTAACGCAGTGCAACGTAAGGTGGATCAATCTGGTGAGTTCGCGCCCAATATGCAATTGTCGCGTGTTCAGTCGTCAATCGCCACGCGCGGCGTGCCGAAACCAAGTTGCTCGACGCGCGGACTCAGTGCATCGGCGGCTGCGACATCGGCGAGCGGTCCGATACGAACCCGCTGCAGCAAACGTCCCCCGCTCTCGACCGTGTCAACGCGAACCGAATCAATGCCCGCCTCGCGCGCCGCACGCGCGACCCGGTCGGCTCCTGCTCGACTGGCATAGGCACCGATCTGTAGGAACAGGCGCGCAGCATGACCTGGGGATGGGACCGCACGCGCAGCGCGGGGTTCCGTCGATCCTGAAGGTACCGACCTTTGAATCACCATGTTGGCAGGCACCGATTGCTCGGAAGCGTGCCCGGACTGATCCGATTGCGTCGAGTTGCGTTGCGTCAAGTTGCGATCCGGATGGTCGGGATCGATCGCGCGCACTTCGACCAATCCGGTGCCCTTCGGCCAGACACCGATGCGCACGGCCGCCGCGTAGGAAAGATCGATCAGGCGGTTGTCATGGAATGGGCCGCGATCGTTGATGCGCACGATCACGCTCTTGCCATTGTCGAGATTGGTCACGCGCGCATAGCTCGGTAGTGGCAACGTCTTGTGCGCAGCGCTGAACTGGTTCATGTCGTAGGTTTCAAGGCTCGATGTCATGTAGCCGTGGAACTTGTTGCCGTACCACGACGCGATGCCGCGCTCAACGTAACCGCGCGCACTTAGCAGTACCTCGTAACTGTGACCGAGGACCGTGTACGGCGACTTGTTGCCGTAGCGCGCACGCGGCTCGATCTTTGGAACTGGCTCGGCGAGCTTGGCTACATCGAGGGGAACCGCCGGAGCGCTGTCGGCGCGGTCGCGATAGCGTCGCGATTGCGGCAGGCTCGTGTCGTCGGCAGTGGAGGAGCGAGCAGCGGTGGGCAGAGGCGATACGTTCGGTTTGTGCTTTCCGCCCGCGCAGGCAGCAAGGGTCACGATCATCCCGATCACTGCAATCGCCCGCGCGCGCGTCATGACTGCGTATTCGCGTTCGCCCACTTCGCGATCATCGAGCTAAGGTGGCGACGCGGTATTGCCCGCTGCAACCGCTTGGGCAACCTGCCAGACGGCAGTCGAATACAACGAACTGTGGTTGTAGCGCGAAATCACGAAGAAGTTGTTGAACGTCAACCAGTACTCCGGGCCGTTCTCGCCATCAAGCGTAAGCAGGGTCGCCTTGCGTGCCGCATCGACGTGATCGGTGGGCGCGTAGCCCCAGGCCTCGAGTTGCTGCACGGTGTAAACCGGTTCGAGATTCTCGGGCCGCAGCGGTTGGGCGTCGCTGGCCGCGACCGCACGAACCATGACCGGGCCACCCTTCTCCCAGCCATAGCCGACGAAATAATTGGCGATGCTCGCCGTGATATCGGAAAGTGAATCCCACAAATCGATCTTCCCGTCGCGATCGAAATCCACTGCGTACTTGTCGATACTGCTTGGCATGAACTGGCCCCAACCCATCGCGCCGGCATACGAGCCTTTCAACTCGTCGATCGGAAACGCGAGGTGCTTGTCGCCGAGCAGGAATAGCTGACGCAGTTCGCCACGAAAGAATTCCGCACGCGGTGGATAGGAAAATGCCAGTGTGTACAACGCATCGAGCACGCGATAGCGGCCGGTGATGCGACCGTAATTCGTCTCGACGCCGATGATCGCGACAACGAGTTCCGGCGGCACGCCATACTCGTTGCCGAGGCGCTCCAGCAGGGCACGGTTTTCGCGATAGAAATCGATACCGCCATCGACCCGGCTTGAGTTCACGAAGATTGGCCGATAGTCCTTCCATGGCTTGCCCTCGGCAGGGCGCGCAATCGCATCAAGGATGCTCTGCTGGACGTGTGCTTCGGCGAGCGTTGCGAGTACTTCACCCTCGTCGAGATTGCCGGCCTTGGCGACTTCGGCGGCAAATCGCTTGACCTCGGGATTGGGTGGAGGTTCGATCGACTTGGTCGGCTTCGCCGCCGTCGCATCGAGGCAAACAATAAAAAACAGCGCGAACAACGCGCCTGCACAAAACCTGCGGAATTGATTCAAGAGCTCGGCACCAACCGGATGTCGTCCCTACTTTATCATGCAGGCTCGACGGCGATCTTCGCACCCACCCCGCATGCAGCTCAGCCGCCAAGATGAAACTCGAACCGACGCTTCATGCTGGTGCTGATCGCCTGGCCATCGCGCAACATCGGCTCGAAGCGTGCCTGCTGGATCGCCTGCAACGCTTCTCGATCAAACACCCGCGTCGGATTCGATGAAACCACGTGCGCGTTCTCGACCGTACCCTGCGCGGTAATCGTGAACTCCAGCTCCACCCAGCCTTCCGTACGACCCCGATAGGCTTCGCGCGGATAGGCCGGTTGGATATCGCGAATCAGTGTCGCATCGCGGTTTGCGATCGCAGCTACAGTCGCAGGGTTCAACGCCGGCTGCGCCGTTGCAACAACCGTCTTCGGATTGGCGTCTTTGCGGACTCCACTCGCGGACGAGCCTGAACTCAAGTTTCCGGTGGTGGCGGAAGAGGGTATTGCCGCCGCATTCGCGACCGCTTGAGCAGCGGAAGTTCCCGGAGCTGATGTTCCCGGGCTAGGTGTTCCCGCACTAGACGTTGCCGGACTATCAGTCGCAGGCGACGACACAGCTCCCGGCGCACGTGTTGTGGGCGCCGGGGATGTCTGCGTTTGCGCCGTTCGATTCGCGGCAGTTGTCTCAATCGCGGCGATCTCACGCTGTTGATCCCGTTCGAGCAACTTGCGCTGGCTGGCCAGCTTGCCGCGCAGGATGTTCAATCCGTAGTTGTTCGGGTCGATCTCCGTCAGCAGGGCGATTACACGCTCGCCCTCCGCGAGATCGCGACTCGACAGCGCTCGCTCGGCAACTCCCGACGCAAACGGAAACAACTCGCGCAGCGCATCGGCGGCATTGCGGTCGTTCGGTTCGCGCTTGCGAATCTGCAGGTACCACGCAACCGCATTGTCGCCCGCGGGTGCCACCAGCCGATCCTCATTCATTGCCTTGCGCGCTCTTTCCAGCAGCGCATTGGTATCCATGGCTGCGATTGCATCCACTTCCGGAGCGACATCTTTGGTTGTCAGCGGCGTCGCCATCGTGGCACTTGCGGACGCTCCGGGCGTGACCGCTAGTACCTCTGGACTGCGCCATTGATAGACGACGAGGGCAAGCGTCGCCAAAACAACAATAGCCAGCAAGGGCAACAACCAGCGCATCGAAAGTGCGCCGTGCTGACGCATTCGGTTTTGAAGACGATTGACCACCACGACAGCCCTATTTGTTAAATAGTCGATAGACCGCGACCCTGTAGTTGGATCGTGCACGCATTGCCAAGCCAAGCACATGACGCCGTTCACAGTTCTCGATGGCGTGAGCAGCTTGCCGGCGAGACTGGTCAGGCTAGCCTCAGACTGGCCGGGCTAGAGTTCCAGTCAGGGCATCGCAATCGAAACAACTCGGCACTCTGCGCTGACGCTTGGATGTCCGGCTTTGCGAGCACATCGCCCGATCCCTCATCGCAACCAGGAGTATTCGAGATGGCAACGACACGTGAAATCAAAGGTGCCGCGGAAGAAGCGGGCAACCATGCCGCCGAGGCGGCGCAATCGGTCGGCAATACAATCAAGAATGGCATCGACAAAACCACCGGCGAACTGCATCACTTGCGTGATCGGCTGAGCGCCAACGGTGCGCATCTGGAAGACGAGTTGCGCGACGCCGGCAAGAGATTTTCCGAAGGCGCAAAGAAGTTCAGCGAGGCAGCAGGCGAGCAGGTTCGCGAGCATCCATTGGCCGCTTTTGGAATCGCGTTTGCGGCGGGGCTGATTGTCAGCCGCTGGTTGCGCAGTCGCTGATCAGGTTGCCGTCGTGCACGACGATGACGAGACCGTGCCCGACGGCCCCGCAGCGTCCGCTGTGAAAGCGGACGCTGCGCCAGCTGGCGACATCGACGCTGGTGACATCAACGCCGGAGTGAAGCAATCCATCGGAGTGGAGGCGATCTACTTGCAGCTTGAGGATGCCGGCAAAGCTGCGTTGCGCGTCGCCGAAGCAGCACTCACCCTGGTTCGTGCCGAATTTGCGCTTGCACGTCACAGCGCTCTTGGACTGATCTGGTTGGGATTCGCGCTGGTATTTTTCGGGGTTGGCGCATGGCTTGCGACCAGTGCGGCGATTGCCGCCGGTATCTACCAAATCACCGGCAACATGTTCGTCGGCATCGGCGTTGTTGCACTGCTGAATCTGGTCGGCGTTATCGCGGTCCTGATGCTGATGCGCCGCAACTGGCGCGATCTCGGCTTTCCGCGCACTCGACGGATGATTTCCGATGCAAGTCCGGGCTCGAAGAATGAAGATACTTGATCCGCATCGGGGCGGCGATCCATCCCGCAGTGATCCGTCCGGCATTGATCAATCCAGCAGCGAGCACTCATCGCGAAAGGTTCGAACTCGACGTTCAACGAGCCTACGCCGAATCGCTGATGCGGCGGAACACAGCGTTCGCAGTCGTCAGAAGCATCTGCGTGAAACACTGCATCCGTTCATGGCGTTTTATCATCACCATGCGATCGCATTGCCGCTTGGCGGTGGATTCGCAACCGGCCTGATTGCCGGCCTGTTGCAGATGCGGCCGGTCGCGAGCGCCTGGTCGTTCGCGAATGACACAACGCGATTCTTGTTCAACTCGCAAATCGGCACGCTGATTACCGGCATGGCACTTACTGCCTTGGCTGACCATCGGGAGCCTGTTCACGGTAGTAGTTCGCCATCGTCGGACTCACCCGCGCACGGCGATGCGTGCACCGACAAGCTGATCTGATTCAAGTCCGACCGGATTTGAATTCGTCACGTCCGGCGGAAAGTTGCGGGCACGAGCAAAACACCCGACTGCCGCGACCGCATCGATCTGACTCATTTACCAAGCGCGGCTATGAACGCTGTTTCGCTGAGGCAACACGCAACGCCACGCTGATGTTGAAGCCTGCGCGTGTCGATAGTTCGGAGGGGACGTAGCGAGGGGTTTTCGAAATGCTCTCCCTGCGCTGGGCAACCGCAGGGAGAGTAATTTCGATGAAACTTTTCTAGCGTGTCATTTACTTTGTGGCTTTGTTGCTTCGGTGTCGGCCCGACCCTGATTGAATCGAGTCGGGTCCGGTCACCGTCATTCGTTCACTACAAGCTTACTTCTTCTTTGCGGCCTTCTTCGCAGCCTTCTTCTTGGCTGGTGCCGCTTTACTGACCTTGGCGGTTTTCGCCTTGGCAGTTGTCTTCTTCGCTGCTTTCTTTGCAGCGGGCTTCTTTGCTGCTGCTTTCTTTGCTGCTGGTTTCTTTGCTGCTTTTTTCATAGCCATATCGCGTCTAAGCTCCTCGTCAGTTGGCAGTTGTTGCCCAGTAAAAGCGTGAATGAATGCTTCGCACAGCAGATCGCTGTTGGTCGCGTGACGCAGGTTGTTGACTTGCCGCCTGGTCCGCTCGTTGGAAAGTAGCTGGAGAACGTGCAACGGGATCGATACCGTGATTTTTGTCACCGATCGCGACTTCCGACCGTGCGCGACATATGGATCGACGAATCTGGTTGCAACCATGATTCCCTGAAACGTTATTGGTGTAAACGGCGCAGAAGCTATTCCTGTCGCGCAAGCGTGTCAATAGATTTTTCACAACTTTTCTCGCGTCCGTGAAACCTGTTCGCGACATCGATGCGCTCCAAGCCACTGGTCTGTCACCGACCACCGCAGTGAACAGGGAAAACACCATGGACGTCTATACGTCCATGGTGTTTTTCCCATTTTTTTTCTAGACGCCGGGATCGTAAGCCGTGACAAGGATTGCGCGACGACTCGTCGCGCTGACGTCGACGTCACACGCGAATTTTTTTCATCCGTCAACGTCATCGACGCATGCAAAAAAAGCGGCTCTCGATCGAGAAAAAAAGACTAACTGGGGTCTGAACGACGATCGAAAAAAAAACGAAACTATTTTGCGATCGCGTCCAAAGCAGCACCGAATAGTTCGATGTCAGCGTCGGTTTTCATTTCAGTCGCGCACACGAGCAGCGCGTCACCAAGTTCGGGATAGTCTTCACCGAGTGCATAACCGGCGACGATGTTGTCGGCGGCGAGGCATTCGATGATCACGCTGGCCGGCTGTGTGAATGCAACTGCAAACTCGTGAAAGTATGGACGTCCGAACAAAACGTGCGCACCGCGAACCCGGCTCAGGCGATCGCGCAGCTTGCGGGTGTTTTGCATGCTCGCTGCAGCAACCCGACGCACACCTTCCGGACCGAGCATCGCCATGGTGATCGTCGCGGCAGTGACCAGCAAACCCTGATTGGTACAGATGTTCGAAGTCGCCTTGGCCCGGCGAATATGCTGCTCGCGTGCCTGCAAGGTAAGAGCGAACCCGGGTTTGCCATCAACATCGGTCGTGCGACCAACGATACGTCCCGGCATCTGCCGCACGAATTCCTGCTTGCAGGCGAGGATGCCGAAATACGGACCACCAGACGATAGCGGCACGCCGAACGGTTGCCCGTCGCCACAAACAATATCGGCACCGCGCTGTTCACTGCCGGCGCCACCCCAGTCGCGCGGCGACTTTAGTACGGCTAGCGAAAGCGGATTGACCACCGCAATCACCATCGCGCCTTGCCCGTGTGCCCAGTCGGTCAGTGCATCGACATCCTCGAGCGCGCCGAAAAAGTTCGGTTGCGGAATCACCAGCGCCGTGAATGCACCGAAATGCTGCTGCGCCAGCCACGTCGGCGAGATCGCCCCACCCGTTTTTTCGTCATGGCAGAAATCAAATTCGACAACTTCGATATCCTGCAAACCGAGAATCGTTTTCACGGTCTTGCGATAGGCCGGATGCACGCTGCGCGGAATCAGCAGTTTGCGCGGACCCTTCTTGGCACAACGCTCCGCCATCAGCGCCGCTTCGGCCAGCGCAGTCGCACCGTCGTACATCGATGCATTGCTGACATCCATGCCGGTCAGTCGCGTGATCATCGACTGGAACTCGTATATCACCTGCAAAGTGCCCTGACTCGCTTCGGCCTGGTACGGCGTGTACGCCGAATAGAACTCGCCGCGCGAGACGATCGACCAGACTGCCGCAGGAATGTGATGCTCGTAGGCACCAGCCCCGGCAAAACACAGCGGCGTGCCATCGGTTGCTGCGCGCTGCTTGAGCAGACGCGTGGTTTCCATCTCATTGAGACCGACCGGGACATTCGCCAGCGCGCCGATCTTGAGCGCTTGGGGGATTTCGTCGAACAAGTCTTCGATGCTGGCTACACCGATGCTGTCCAGCATCGCCTGTACATCGGCCTTCGAGTGAGGAATGAACGGCATGACAGAAGTTTCTCCAGGCCACCGATCAGCGCGGCAGCGGATTCAGTTCAAGGGACCGCGAGATCGACGCCATGATTTCAAAAGACCACGCGCGCGGCAGGCGAGCCGCGCACACCATACTTCCACGCGCTGGCTTCCACGCGCAGACAGGTTAGCTATCGATCAATGCTCGTCGTTTTCGATCGACTCAGCGTAGGCGTCGGGATCGAGCAGCTCCTGGAGCTCCTCGCGGCTCTCCATCTTGATGACGAACAGCCAACCATCGCCGTAGGCATCCTCGTTGATCGTTTCGGGCTTGTCGCTCAGCGAGTCATTCACCGAAACAATCTCTCCGGACACCGGCGCATACACGTCGGACGCGGCCTTGACCGATTCGACAACAGCGCACGCATTGCCGGCCTGAGCCTGGTCGCCGACGCTCGGCAACTCGACATAGACGAGATCGCCCAACAGGCCTTGCGCATGATCGGAAATACCGACCGTAACCGTGCCATTGTCCTCAACACGCGCCCACTCGTGGGACTTCATGAAAAGCAGATCGCCGGGAATCTCTTGCATGGCTCCGATCCTGGTTGGCTCGCCGAGGGCGAGCGGGGCTTGCGTACAGGTTTTTTGCGACGGACTTGCCGAGCCATTCTACCAGCGTGCGAACGAAACCAGCGATAGCCGCCAACTTCGTTTGTCAGACGTGAATTCGCTGGGCGTGCTCAGCCGACCGCGTCTGCTGCCTTGCCTTCGCGTACAAACGGATATTTGATGACCCGCACCGGCACAAGTTTTCCGCGGATATCGACCTGCGCGGTCTCGCCGATCCCGGTAGGAACGCGCGCGAATGCGATCGCCTTGTTTACGGTCGGAGAAAATGTACCGGACAGAATTTCGCCATCGCCGTTCGCCGTGACCACGCGCTGGCCGTGGCGCAACACGCCTTTGTCATCCATGACCAACCCGACCATCAGCTTCTGCACACCTTCGGTATTCTGTTTTTCGAGTGCGTCGCGACCGATGAATGCGCGACCTTCGTCGAGCGCCACGGTCCATGCAAGTCCCGCCTCGTACGGAGTGATCGTCTCGTCCATATCCTGTCCGTACAGATTCATGCCGGCTTCGAGGCGAAGTGTGTCGCGCGCACCGAGTCCGGC
>JBDTOS010000004.1:0-24835 GCA_039933095.1 Dokdonella sp. | reverse complement strand
TCAGCGGTGTCACCGCCGTCGAGAACATGGGCGATGCCGGGATGTTCCAGTTGAGCGAGGGTCTGCCGCTCGCGCCGGAAGCGTTCGCGCAAGTTCGCATCGGCGTGTGCCCAGCGAATCAACTTGATCGCGACGCGCAGATCGAACGCGCCGTCGTCGCGCATCGCGAGATAGACATCGCCCATGCCGCCGCGTCCGAGCAAATGCTCGATTCGGTACGGCCCGACGTGGACACCGCCCTTCAGCGTCGGTGCGTTGCCGCCGAGTGCCGAATGCTGCGCCGAAATGCCGGCATCGATGACCGCGTCGCTCTCATCGATCGCGCCGAGCAGACTCGCCAGTTCATCGGCAATCTCGGGCTGAGAATGCCGCAAGGTATCCACATACGACGCGCGCTCAACGTCAGCCAGTTCCATCGCCTGATGGAAATGTTCGCGCAATTGCTGATAGCGGTCGGTCTTGCTCATCGGTTGGGGCGACGGCGTGATCTGTGGTTATAGGGATGCGTAAAACGCCGACCGCGCGGATCACTGCGGCAGTTTAGTGGCACAACTCATTCGGATTGATCGGAAGCCGACGCAGCCGGATCGCTATTCAATTCACGGTACAACCACGCCTTGGCCATTGCCGTATCGCGCTTGACCGTCGCGGTCGAAATGCCGAGCACCTCGGCGGTTTCCTCGACCGACAGGCCGCCGATCAGGCGCAATTCGATGATGCTCACTTGCCGCTCGTCGAGTTCGGCAAGGCGCTGCAAGGCTGCATCGAGAGCGAGCATGTCGAAATCCATGCCGTAGCTGCCGGCAGAATGTTCTTCGAGAGTAACCCGCAGGACATCACCACCGCGCTTTTCGGCATGCTTCTCGCGCGCATGATCGACCAGCACCTGGCGCATGACTCGCGCCACTAGTGCGATCGCTTGCGGACGCTGGCTGAGGTCGAGATGTTCGCTACCGGCCAGACGCAGATAAGCCTCATGCACCAACGCGGTCGCTTGCAGGGTATTCCCGGCCGCTTCACGGTTCATCACGCGCTGCGCGACTTGGCGCAGTTGCGCATACAACCCGGCCAGTTGGCCGGCAATGGGTGGATCGGCGCGCGGCACCTCGCTCATGGCGGTTTCCCCCTTGGCAGGGGCTCATTGTAGCGCCGCTGGCCAGTCGGTTGATGGCAAGAATGATGGCCAAACCGGGGGACTTGAGCAACCGAGGTCGGCTGGTGCTAGCATGGCTTTTCAGGCCCGCAACGCGGGCTTTGCGGAGGCAGTCATGAAGCAGCGATTGGGTCATTACGACATCGTCGCGGAATTGGGCCGCGGCGGCATGGGTGTGGTCTACAAAGGTCACGAGTCCCGGTTGAACCGGTACGTCGCGATTAAGGTGCTGGCCGATGCGCTCGCCCACGACGAGGGCGTCAAGGAGCGCTTCCTGCGCGAGGCGCGCAGCATGGCCTCACTCAACGATCCGCACATCATCCAGATTTATTTCATCAGCGAGGACGAGGGTCAGACCTACTTCGTCATGGAGTTCGTCGAGGGCGAATCACTCAGCTCGATGCTCAAACGCGATGGCCGGCTTGGTGTCGAGCCCGCTGGCAAGGTCATCTACCAGACCGCACTGGGCCTCGCGACCGCGCACGATCACGGCGTGATCCATCGCGACATCAAGCCCGGCAACTTGATGATCAACACGCGCGGCTCAGTCAAGATCGCCGATTTCGGCATCGCCTTGTTCAATCAGGATTTGTCGAAGAAACTGACCACGACCGGCGAGTTCGTCGGCACTCCGGGTTATTTGTCGCCCGAGGTCTGCCTCGGCAAGCCAGTTGACCAGCGCTCGGATATTTTCTCGCTCGGTATCGTTCTGTTCGAAATGCTGACCGGGCGCATGCCGTTCACCGAGGAGTCGCCTCTCGGCCTGATGCTCGAAGTCGTGCGCGCCGAGATTCCCGATGTGCGCGAACTCAACAGCGACGTCGATCCGGAGATTGCCCGCATTCTCGGCAAGATGATCGCCAAGGAACCGGCCGACCGCTACCAGACTTGCCACGAGTTGGCCGACGATCTCGCTCGTCACCCGTTGGTCGGCAGGAGCGGCGGGATAAACCTCGCACCGCAGATGTCGACAGCCGCTGCGACCGTGATCGGGATGCGCACTCCGATGCCACCGCTGGCCTCATCTCCAGCGACTGCGCCGACACCGATGCCGGTCTCGGCTTCTGCGGGCGCGCCGGCAGCTCCGTTGCGTGCATCGGCACTCGATCGCCCCGCCAGTTCCACCGCTCGGAAATCGGGCAACGCGTCTGCGTTGCCTTGGGCGATTGCGGCGATCGTTCTGCTCGGCGTTGCCGGCGGCGCGTGGGCAATGCGCGATCGGATACCGCTGCTCGCTCACTATTTCAACAGCAGCCCGCTCAACGCCAACGCCGCCGATTCACCGGCAGCGACAGCCGCAACCGCAACCTCGTCATCGAATCCTCCATCTGCGATTCCGGCAACGACCCTGGCGACGACACCGCCCAACGCTGCGTCGCCAGCGCCATCAAGCGACAACAGCAACGCGCAGGCGAGTGTCGGCCAGGCGCTAAACACCTCGATGCAGAATACGCAAGCCGACCAAGGCAGTTCCGACCACGCGGTGACCGATGCTCCCGACCCGGCGCGTGCAGATGATCGTACGCCGGTGACCGTGGCCAAGATCTCGCCGCCGCCGGAAACCGCGCCGGCACGACCGCGTATTCCCACCATCGCGATTGCGACCAGTGGCGACGATGTGATCGCCGAACCAGCCCGCGACGCACTGATCCAGCAACTGCAGCGACGCGGCTTCCGGGTGATCGAGAGCAATGCCGGCGGACAACCGAATATGCGTTCGCTTGCCGGCAAAGCCGACGCTGTCGTCGTCATCCAGGCGCGTGCAGTCGGAAGCCAGGAGATGACCTACTATGGACAGAGTTCGACCCTGTACACGGTCCAACTCGGGGTCAAGGCGTACAAGGTCTCCGATGGCCGCGTGCTGTGGACCAGCGGTGCCGATCAAGTCAATTTCACTACACTCAATGCAGCCGAGAAAGCACGCGAGGCGGTCGAGCCGTTGATTGATCGAGTCGAGGAGAATCTCGCCGAGTTCCGCCCACGCGGTCGCGGCTAAGCCATTCCGGCAACCGCGACAGATCAGGGCCCGCGCAGGCGCCCTGATCTGTCGGGCAGTGTCGTTCGCGAACCTCGAAACCACGAGACCCTTGTCGAAATCGGCACGTCGCCGCGCACGCAATCTCGCGCTCGATTGAGCACACGCTCTCCACGGAGCCGGAAGCGAATCAGATTTTTGCAATACGCTGCTCATTCGTTTGGTCGTGCCAGGTATCCGCAAGCGTGGAACTTGACGCGTCGATTGGGCTACGATTCCCATCAATTCTCAACACTGGAAAAACCAATGAAACATCGGATAACCGTTTGCTTGACAATCGCCTTGGCGCTACTCGGTGCCAATGCTGCAGCAAAAGACAAACCCAAACCCGCAGGTGCCGAAGCTGTCGACAGCAAGGCGATGATGGAAGCGTTCCAGCGTATGGGCGAAGTGCGCGCCGAGCACCGTCAGCTTGGCTATTTCGTCGGCGACTGGACTACCACTACGCAAATGTGGATGGACCCGGCGGCGCCGCCGCAGACCAGCACTGGCAAGTCGCACCACGAATCGCTTTACGGCGGTCGCTACGTGCAAATGCATTTCGAAGGACAGATGATGGGCCAGCCGTTGAGTGGGCAGGGTGTGATCGGCTACGACAATCTCAGGGGCGGTTACTTCAATACCTGGATCGACAGCGCCTCGACCGGTTTCTGGCTCGCTCATGGCACCTGGAATGCCGATACAAAAACGTATTCGTTTCTCGGAGCAATGGACGACCCGATGAAACCCGGCTCCAAGATTCGCGTGCACGAGCTGATCAAGATAGTCGATGAGACCCACTACACGTTCGAGTGGTACGAAGTGCGCGGCCTCAAGGAAGTAAAGACCATGCAGATCGACTACACCAAGCTCTGAGTTCCCGCCGATCGGTCTTTCTAGCGATGGCGAATCAGCCGACTGGAGTCAGGTCGGTCGATAAAAATCAGTGTCCGTTGAATCCGTCGAGCAGGACAACATCGCTCGGCGGCGGAATATCAACCGTGATCAGGTCACTGCGGAACTTGGCGTGACGTTTTTCGGCAAGGTCCTTGGATGCCATACCGTCGGCATACCAGACCGTATCGCCGTTGTCCGACACGAGTTGCAGCACACTGCCGGCCCCGAGTGCAGCGGGGACTTCGACAAGCGACTCCAGACTGCCGCCGGTTCCGTTCAAGACCAACGGATCAGCAACAATCACGAACGGCTGGCCGGCAGGCTGACCGTTCCATCCGAACAGGCGGAAGTCCGCCGACGCTATGCCGGTGCTGCCGGCCGGCGGACCGGCGGTAATCAGATAATCACCGACACTGTTTCGATCAAGACTGCGCACGCCACGACCGCCTAGATCGAGAAAGATCGGCGCACCGATTTCGGCCGAGCCGGCTGGCAGCGATACCGGCGCCGCACCTGTTACCAACGTGTTGAAGTGCGCGATTGGAATGATCAATGCGTGGGTGCGTGCGGCCATCGGCAACAGCGGCGCGCGAAACGCGAGATACGCGGACTCGCCGTCCGGCGCAATCGCCAATCCCTCGATATTGAACCCGTCGGGCCGTTCCGGTTCGATGCCGACGGCTGTGCCAAGCGCAAACCCGAGTGCGCCCGCACCGAGTCCATGACCGTTTGCGTTGTCCCAGGCAATCAAGTCCTCACGCAGATGATCGTAGCGGCCCACATAGGTGAGCACCGCGCTGTCACCCGTGCCGCTCAAATCAGTGGCGAACACGCGCTGGCGATTGGGGCGCAGGGCGCCGTCCTTGGAATTGCTGTGCGATCCGGTCCAGTACAAGCGGTTGCCGATCCGCGCGGAGCCTTCCAGATCGACTTCGCGCGGGATGCCGCCGCTGATGTCAGTCAATCCAAGTTGGTTGGTGAAATCGAAACTCGCCAACGCAAGACCGGAACTTGCTCTACGAAACAGCCGCAACCCCTGGTTTTCATCATCGGCGACCAGCATCGTATTGCTGTCCACTGCAATCGTTGCTGATGCGTCACTGGTGCCCGTTTGAAAACGCGTGAGTGTCGGTGTCTGCGATGGTGCGGAGGCAGCGTAGCGAATGATGTAGGTACCGGCGTTGTTGTTCGTATCGGTCGCGCGTACGGTAATCGTGCTGTAACCGACCGCGAGCGGCACGATCGTCAGCAAGCGTGTAGCGCCGCTGCCGGAAAGCTGCAGGCCGGCGGCGTCGACGACGGCGCTGTTGCTGCTGGTTGCAGCGACGGTCAGGGTGGAGGGATCGCCCCCGCCCGGTAGAGCGAACACGAAGCCAATTCCTGCCGTCGCGGCAGGGTCGGTTGGGTCGTTGATGACGCCACCAACCGCACCGCTGCCACTTGGTTCAAGATCGAGAAATAGCGAAGTTGCAAGCGCATCAACCTGCACGGTCGGCGCATTCGGGGAACCGATACAAGGGTCGTAAGCGACGGTCGCCAAGGTGCTCCTGCCGGGGCTTCCGATATCCGCACCGGTCGATGCCACCGAAAACTCGGCATCGTTCACGCTCGCGAGCGTCCACAGGTGGATATCGTCAACGCCGAGTCCCGCTGCCGTTGGCCATCCGGCAAAAGTGTTGGTGCGGATCGTGCCAGTGATGGTCTGATCGTCGTAGGTCAGATGATCGATACTCACGCTTCCGGCATCGTAGAGATTGATCCGGTCGGCTCGACCGAGGCTGTGATTGGAGTTGCTGCCGATGATTTTCACGCCATCGCACAGATGCCAGGCGCTACGGAATGCGCTGGCGGCAACATCGGTCAGCAAAACCGACTCACCTGCCTGGACGACGCCATAGGCGCCAAGGCTGAAAAACCCCGGCGTATTGTGATTGTCGTCGAAGCTCCAACCGGTCATGTCCAATGGTGCGTTGCCGACATTGGTGAACTCGGCAAACTCGCCGTTGGTTCCGCTATACATGTACTCGGTAATTCGCAGGACGGGAACCTGCGGTTGGCACGCCGAGAAAACCTGGGTTGCGCGTGTGCTCTTGCCCGGACTTCCGATATCGCCACTGGCTGACGCATACGAGCCCTCCCCATCCATGGCAGCCGAGAGCGTCCATTGCTGGGGCATGTTCATGCCGATACCTGCGGCGGATACCCAGGCGCTGAAGCCGTTTGTGCGCGGCCCACCCAGAGTCTGGTCGTCATAAGTCAATCGATCGACCAACTGTTGCTGCGCATCATAGAGATTGATTTCGTCGGCACGCCCCAGGCCCTCTGTATTGCCGGCGATGACCTTGACAGCGTCGCATAGTGTCCAGGCAGTTCGAAATGCGGCCGCAGTGCTGGCGTCGGTAAGGATGACCGATTCGCCGGCAGCGACGGTTCCGAATGTAGTCAAGTTAATCGCGCCGGGTAGGCGGTGATTGTCGTCGAAGCTCCAGCCGGTCATGTCCACCGCAGCCGCGCCGACATTGGTGAACTCGACGAACTCGGGACCCACCCCGGTGTACATGTATTCGGTAATGCGCATTTGCGCAGCTGCCGGCAGCGCGCACGCCGATAACACGAGCGCGCTCAACCAGAGGCGCATCCTTTTGCGAATCGCTGACATCACCACTCTCCAATTCAGGCAATTCGGCGAGCGTGCTCGCACGGCTCGCCAAGAGAGAGTCAGATTGAATGTTGTCTGTTACTTCGCGATGACACCCCTGTTGCCAATAATGTCATCGAGGTGCCGTCGTAAACCTGGACGTGTGCGACGAACTGATTCACGTCTGATTTGACGATGCCTGGCCACCAACGAGCGCCGGGCCTGCTCCTGCTGTCGCTAATCAGTCTCGACTGCCCGACTTCCAGTCGTCGCGATGTGTGAAGCAACCTGCGGGCAAAGTCGCGCATAGAGCTCAATCAGCTTGCCTGTCAGCCTCGTCGCACTCCATGCGTCAGCATCGTCAGGGCCGTTACGTGACAGGGCGCTGCGCGCATCCGGAGATCGCAGCAGCTGGACGACGTGTGCGGCAAAGTTGTCCATCTCGCCATTGCTGATGCGTGCGCTGCGCGCGTGCTCGAGCACCGTCGCGGTGCCCATGACGGCGGTGGAAACAATCGGTGTTCCCACGGCCATCGCTTCGATAAGAACGAGACCTTGGGTTTCCGTGCTTGAGGCAAACACGAATAGATCGGCGGCACGATAGCAGTCGAGCAACTCGGTGCGGCGATCGAGATTGCCAACGAAGCGCACATGATCTACCAGTCCCAACTCGTGGGCGCGACGTTTGAGCCGTTCTGCGTCCGGCCCCTCACCGGCAATCACGAACAACAGGTCGGGGATATGCGAGACAACGACGCGCGTCATCGCGAGCAAGAAATCGATGTTCTTCTCGATCGCGAGACGACTGACGGTCAGCAGCAATGGGCGACCTTTCGCGATGTCGTGGCTAGTGCGGAAGCGCGTCGCATCGCCACCACGAAAATCCTCGCAACGGATACCGGTTGGAATTACGCTCGCCGCTGTCGTGATCGCGTAGCCGCGAAGCACCGCCGCCATCTGCGCGGTCGGCACGACCAGATGATCGACAGCTGCACACAGCCTCCGCGAGAACCAGCGCACGCCGAAACGGCCGAGGGGTTTCGGTAGCCACGGCAAATAGTTGGAGACATATTCCTCGAAATAGGTGTGATAACTCTCCACGATCGGCCATCCGGTCATGCGTGCAAGACGAACGCCGAGCTGATGCGCACGGAACGGCGTGTGTACGTGGATCGCATCGAAGTGACGCGCCGCAAGTTTCTGCGCTTGCGCGGACAAGGTGGAACGGCAGATCAAGCGATCTTCCGGATCAAAGAAAATCTTGCGCGAAGGTAGCCGAATGATTTCGAATTCCGTATCTGTGTGTTCCGTACGGACGGGGTATTCCGGCGCGACGATGGTCACGCTGTGGCCGAGACACACCAGTTCGCGACTATAGGTCTGGATGGCGGTGGACACGCCGTTGACGCGTGGAAAATACACGTCGCTGAGCATCAGGATATTGATCGGCAACCTCGTCGCAGCCGTGGCAAACGCGACAACGATGCGCAAGAAATGTGACAGTCGGTTTACACGGCGTGCGTCGCGCTACAACGCGAGCAGATTCGCGTAGGCAAGCACCAGCCATTTCTGGCCGACGTTTTCGAAATTGACCTGCACGCGTGTGTGCGCGCCGGAGCCTTCGTAGTCGACAACCATGCCTTCGCCGAAACTGGCGTGGCGGACTCGCTGGCCGAGTTTCATCGGCAGCGTTTCGATGTCCACGTGTCCGCGCTGGCTCAAACCCGCTGGATATGAACCCGTTCGGTATGAATCCGAACTCAGCGGACGCGAAACCTGCACGCGCGGTCGCACTTCATGCAACAGCGCCGGGGGAATCTCGGTCAGGAAGCGCGACGGTCGGCCATAGGTTTCCATGCCGTGCAAGCGGCGCGACTCGGCGTAGGTGATGACGAGTTGCGTGCGTGCGCGGGTAATGCCGACATAGGCGAGGCGGCGTTCTTCTTCGAGGCGTCCGGGTTCCTCGGTCGATTTGTGGCTCGGAAACAATCCGTCTTCGAGTCCGACCAGAAACACCAGCGGAAACTCCAACCCCTTTGCAGAGTGCAGGGTCATCAGTTGCACGCAGTCTTCCCACGCCTCGCCCTGACCTTCGCCAGCTTCGAGTGCCGCGTGCGACAGGAACGCCGCAAGTTCCGACAGGCCAGCATCGATATCATCCGATGTGCGTTCGAAACGGCTGGCGACATTGATCAATTCGTCGAGATTTTCGATTCTCGATTCGGCGCTACCGCGCGTGTCTTTTTCGTAGAACTCTCGCAGACCGGTGCGTGCAAACATGTGATCGAGTTGTTCGGCCAGTGCGAGTGTGCCGTCGCTGGTGCGAATCGCGAGTTCGTTCTCCCCTTCGGTTCCGTCATCAGCATTCTGTTCGCTATCGACGTGAGATCCATCACCGACAATCATCGAAACGTCTTGATCTGCGGCGGCGGGTGGCGCAAGGCAGTCACGTGCCAGATCCTCGATCAAGGTGAGGAACGCGCGCAACGCATTGCGTGCACGTCCAGCCAGTTCGTTCGCGGAAAGTTCACCGAGGGCTGCTTCCCACAACGACGTGCTTTCACCGCGCGCGCGCTGGCGCACGGCATCGAGCGTGCGATCACCGATGCCACGTGGTGGCGTGTTGACCGCGCGCTCGAACGCGGCATCGTCGTGGCGATTGCCGATCAGCCGCAGATAGGCGAGCGCGTCCTTGATTTCAGCACGCTCGAAGAATCGCTGCCCGCCATACACGCGGTAGCCGATATCGTGGCGAATCAGCTGTTCCTCGAAATTTCGCGACTGCGCATTCGAGCGGTACAGAATGGCGATATCGTCGGCACGGCCATCGCCTGCGATGTGTTCGCGGATGCGATCGATCACATAGCGCGCCTCGTCCTGCTCGTTGTAGGCGGCGTACAACGCAATTGCCGCACCAGGATCGCCGGCCGTCCACAACTGCTTGCCGAGCCGACTCGGATTGTGGGCGATGACTGCATTGGCCGCAGTCAGGATATTGCCGGTCGAGCGATAGTTTTGTTCGAGGCGTATGGTTTTCGCACTCGGAAAATCGCGCAGGAAATGCTGCACGTTTTCGACTCGCGCGCCGCGCCAACCGTAGATCGCCTGATCGTCGTCACCGACCACGAACACCTTGCCGGTGGCTCCGGCGAGCACACGAATCCAGGCGTACTGGATCGTGTTGGTGTCCTGGAATTCGTCGACCAGCAGATGCTGGTAACGCTCCTGATAGTGGCGCAACAGGACATCGTCATGCAGCCACAACTCGTGCGAGCGCAGCAGCAGTTCGGCGAAATCAAGCAGGCCGGAGCGCTGACATACCGCTTCGTACGCGCGATAGACCTCGATGAAGGTGCGCGCGATCGGATTGGCACCGGCCTCGATCGCATCGGGGCGTTTGCCTTCATCCTTGGCCGCATTGATGAACCACGCGGCCTGGCGCGGCGGGAAGCGCGCTTCGTCGAGACCCATGCCCTGCATCGTGCGTTTGAGCAAGCGCTGTTGGTCGTCGCTGTCGAGAATCTGGAACGTTTCCGGCAGACGCGCCTCGCGCCAGTGTCGACGCAGCAGGCGATGGGCGATGCCGTGAAACGTGCCCACTGTGAGCCCGCGCGGCCCGGTACCAATCAGGGTTTCGGTGCGTGCACGCATCTCGGCGGCCGCCTTGTTGGTAAACGTTACCGCGAGCACCGCCCACGGCGACACGCGATCGACCTCAACCAGCCAACCAATGCGGTGAACCAGAACCCGGGTCTTGCCGGAACCGGCGCCAGCCAGCACCAGACAATGTCCGGGCGGGGCGCTGACCGCCTCGCGCTGGGCCGGGTTCAGCGCGTCGAGCAGGTGAGAAACATCCATGCGCGATTGTAACCGGCGCCTCTACGATTGCAGGGCGCCCGCCAGAAAGAAGGTTGCGCGAAGCGCGCGAAAGGTATGCCGGGTGAGGGATTTGAACCCCCGACCTTTGGTTTACAAAACCACTGCACTACCACTGTGCTAACCCGGCGCGGGGCGCGATTGTAACGTGCAGCGACAGACAGCGGAAATCGTGACGCAACAACGCAGCGGGTTCCGCTGCGTTGTGGTTTGTTTCATGGAAGGAAAAGCGTGGTGATCTTATTCGCTGCCAGCGTCGAGCGAATCACTTCGCGGCGCCGTTGCAGTCAACCCTGATAGTCGGTCGCCTGCTGGCTGTATTCCTGCGGTTGCTGCTGGGGCTGTGGCTGATTGTTCCAGTTGCCTTGCGGTTGACCCTGGCCGCCTTGTTGTGGTGCGTAGCCCTGCGCATTCTGCTGCGGCTGCGTCGGCAGTCCGGCCTGCTGCCACGAGGCGATACCGCCGCGGTACCAGAACACGTTCTGATAGCCTAGATTGATTGCCCGCAACGCAGCGTTGTACGACATCCAGCAATGCGGATCGGCACAGTAAACCACAACCGGCTGCGAACGATTGCCCTGGGTCGCGCTTTGCAGCAACTGACCGAACTGTTGCTGCGATTGGTCCTGGAACGACCCAGCCTGTGCGGCGAACACGGCGGTGACCGCATTGGGCAGCTTCATGGGCCAGCCGACTGCATCAACCAGCACGACCGGAATCGGCGGCTGATGGCTCAACATTGATAGCAGGTTTACGGTGTCGATCACGCGACCGCCGGGTATCGAAGTCGGAGTCGGGGCATGCATCGCATCCTGGTGCAGTTGCGGTGTCGGCGCGATGCCGAAGTCCTGCTTTTCCTGCGCGGACAGCGCCTGCATCGCCTGCTGGTTGACACCACCCGGAACCTGCACGACTTCCGCGCCGCCGTTGCCATTGTTGGGTGGATATGCGCCGCCGCCAGCATTCGGATTCTGCATGCCGCCGTTCATCTGTCCGCCCGGATTCTGTCCGCCCGCATTTGGATTCTGATTGGCGTACGGATTCTGCTGGTAGCCGCCCTGATTGACATTGGGATTCTGCCCCGCTGGCGCCGGCTGATTTTGGTACGGATTCTGTGGCGGAGGTGTATTGGGAAATCCGTTCTGTGCGAGTGCCGGAGCAATGGCAAACGCGCAGGCGACAGCGAGGGACCATGCGACCAACGTAGGTGTCGGACGCGCTGTCTGGGTGTAGCGGGTCGATTGCGTAAAGGTGCCAAGGTTCATGGTGTTCTCTCTGTCGAAGGGTGGTTTGTCGGATTTTCAAGCGCGGTTTTTTGTCCGCTCTCTCCCTAATGCGTCAATCGGCGACGAAACGGCTCATCGTCGTCAAATATTTTTTTGTATCACCCAGACGCATTGCCTGTCTCAGCCGGCACTGCTGCCAATTCAGCCAATGTGCGCAATCAGCACACTGAGCGGGATGACGATGGCGGTAACAACGAGCGCGTCGTTCCGACCGAGGTGCCAGAGCGGTCGTGGCCCGTCAGCGCGCGGCGCGAAGCGCAGCAGCCAGACGATGCCGAGGCTGACCCATGCGGCAAAAAAAATCAGGCTCAGCAGAAGATCGGTTCCGCCAAGACCCGGCTGCATCAGGAAACCGGCAAGAATCGCGGTCCCGAACACGACATGGACGATCATCAAGCCGACCAGTCCCAGACACTTGAGAACGAATTTGCGGTCGACCCCGAGGTCGCGGTAATAACGGATGGCATAGCGGATCAGGAACACCGCCATGAGCAAGTACGAAATTCCCTTGAAGGTGTCGAGTGGGTTGTTCATGTTGAACTCGCGGCGGACTGGATTGCAAAATGGATGGAGGCGGCAGCAAATCCTGGTCGATCCGCTGCCGCTTGGCGGTTACTCGTCGGAATCGCCTGACTGCATCTGCAACTGCTGCCAGTTGTTCTGGTAGTCCGGCGGTGCGGTGCCATCGTTGCCAACGATCGTGTTGGTGTTCGGATCGATCCAGTATTGATTCTCGTATCCCTGCACCTCGTAGCGATAGCCGTTCGGGTCGACATACGTTGCCTGGCCCCTAATCGCGCCGTCTGCATACGGGTTCTGGGTATTGTTGAACTGATTCGACCACGCGTCGTTGTTGCGCGAATACTGGTTGCTCAGCTCCGTGACCGAGCGCGAAATCGAGCCGGCATTGATGTTCCGGGTTCCGGTCAGGTCCGCCATCGGGGTTGAATAGTCGCCGGTGCGCTGGCGGTATTCCCGAGTCTGGTTGTACAGATCGTTGGCGAACTGGCGCGCCTGCATGTCCATGCGTTGATCGAACGCCATATTGGCAGCGGCGATGTCACCCAGACTCTGGGCGTGGACACCGCTGGCGACGAGCGCGCCGACCAGCAGGCTGGCCCGAAGTGCGCCACGGATGACACGGGAATGACCATTGTGATTTGCAGTTTTCATTGCACTACTCCGCTGGGTTGGGAAGAGGAGCGTCGATTTGCCCGTTTGGCGGGATTACCGTTGCGCTTGACTACCCAATGCGGAATAACGCGATGACAGGGATCACACGGTATGCAGGATTTTCTCGGGAAGTCCGAAAAACCGGATCGCATTCGCCTGGGTAAGCGCAGCAGTCGCTTCCCTTGGTTCGCTGCGCGCGGCAGCGACAGCGGCGCAGATATGGGCCAGGTACATCGGTTCGTTGCGCCGGTGCGATGGCTTGGGCTTGAAATCGCGCGGCAACAGATACGGCGAATCGGTTTCGATCAGCAAACGATCGGCCGGAATCAGTCCGACCAATTCGCGCAGGTGCAGGCCGCGACGTTCGTCGCAGATCCAACCAGTAATGCCGATATGGCAATCGCGATCGAGATAGTCGATCAGTTCGTTGCGTTCACCGGTGAAGCAATGCACGACAACGCGCCCGACTTTGTCACGTACGCGATCGAGGCAGGCAATGAAATCGGCGTGCGCATCGCGCTGATGCAGGAACAAAGGCTTGCCGCAGTCGACGGCGATCTGGAGTTGACGCTCGAACGCATCGATCTGTGCGGGCCGCGGCGACAGGTCACGAAAGTAATCGAGACCGGTTTCGCCGACCGCCACGACTTCAGGCGACGAAAGCAGGTCGCGAAACAAGCGATCGGTCCCGTCACTGTAGTCGAGCGCGTGATGCGGATGCAGACCGGCGGTCGCATACAACAGCCCGGAATGCGCTCGTGCCAGACTTTGTGCGGCACGGCTGCCGCCGGCATCGGCACCGGTGACGATCATACGGGTCACGCCGTGAGCCTGCGCACGCGCAAGCACGGCATCGAAATCGGGTCGAAACGATTCGTGGGTCAGGTTCGCGCCGATATCGATCAGTTGCATGTGCGCGCTCGAATCAGTCGATGACTATTCGACGTAGCCGGCCACCATCGCGCGCTTGCCGAAACGCAATTGCTCGTAACCGTCGTCGGGTACAGGCAATACTTCGACGCGACTGAAGCCGACTTTCTCCATGATCCACAGCAACGCATCGAGGCTCGGGATCAGGCAGATGCCGGTCGTGCTCGCTTCCGGCCCATGGGTTTCCCAGGTCTCATCGACGATACCGAACGAACCCTTGAGCGGTTTGACGAAACGATAGCTGCCGTAATCGACGAACCCATTCATGCCCGGCACGATCTGGGTTTCGACCAGACAAACGTCACGACACAACGCGCGCGCGACGCGCAGCGCACCGATCGGATTTTCCAGATGATAGATCAAGCCGAGCATCAACACGATGTCGAATGTGCCGACCTGCGCTGCGTCAAGCAGATGCACATCGGACTGCAATACGCGCAGGTTTTTCAGGCCGATCGCGTCGCAGATCAAACGCGTGTCGGCGACGTGCTCATCGCGTGTATCGACCGCCAGAACATCGATGCCTCGCTGCGCAAGCTGGACCGAGAAGTAGCCCTGATGACAGGCGATATCGACGGCGCTCTTACCGGCGATGTGATCACCAAATCGATTGGCCAGCGCTCGGCTCAGCATCGCGAGTCGCGTGCTGTGGATCGCATCGAGCGCGCCGTTGTCGTAGGTCGGCGTCGTACGCCCGCTCGGCAACTGGAACGGGTAGAACCAGACTTTGGCGAGGGCCTGTTTTTCCAGGTCGGAGGTGACTTCGGTGGGATCGCTCATGGGCCGGATATCGACAAATCGGATGCGACAGGATGTTCGCAATCAGGGTTCCTCTGCAAGCACGGCCCGAATTTGGCTGACCGTCCTGCGCCGCTGGCGCGCCGCGCTACAATGAAACGTGCGCGCCACACGGGAGCGCCTCTGGATAGCAATGCCGCGATGCATCCGCGCGATCTCGGATTCCTGCTGCCTTTTACGCATGCGCTATTGCCGGCGGCGGCACTTGCGCTGCTGCCGCTGAGTGTTCCGATCGCCTTGGCGGCGTGGCTTCCTCTCGTCTTCACGTTTGGGCTGGTGCCCCTGATCGATGCAGTCAGCGGCAGGCAAACCGGCAATTGGGAAACTGCGCAGCAGGTTGCGGACCTCGAACAACGCATCTACTTTCGCATACTCACATTGTTGAGCTTGCCGGTTTGGCTGCTGACGCTTGCGTGGTGTATGCATCAGTTTGTCGTATTGGACTTCGGCATCGCCGGCAGCATTGGCTGGATCCTTTCGACCGGGGTACTTGGCGGTGTCCTCGCAATCAACCCGGCGCACGAACTCGTGCACAAACCGGGTTGGCTGGAGCCTTGGTGCGGCGGCGTGTTACTGGCCAGCGTGGGCTACCATGGCTTCAAGATCGAGCATGTGCGCGGCCATCATGTGAATGTGGCCACGCCCGAGGATTCGTCTTCCGCCAGAATGGGCGAATCGGCATTTGCGTTCGTGCCGCGCGCACTCTGGCAGAATATGCGCAACGCTTGGCGTCTCGAAGCTGGCCGCTTGCGCCAGCGTGGCCGCTCGGCATGGACATGGCACAACGAGATGCTTGCCTGGACCGCGTTGTGGCTCACATTTGCGACGACTGCGTGGCTGCTCAGTGGCGTCCTTGGCGTGCTCTTCTTCGTCGCCCAAGGCGTGATCGCCGCAGCAACACTGGAAGTGATCAACTATGTAGAGCACTACGGTTTGCAACGGCGCGAGATCGCGCCGGGTCGCTACGAGCGCGTCACCCATCTTCATTCATGGAACGCGCCGCAGCGCTATACCAACTGGTTGCTGTTCAACCTGCAACGCCACTCCGATCATCACGCCCAACCCAGGCGCCGCTATCAAGCGCTGCTGCATCACACCGATAGTCCACAACTGCCTGCCGGCTACGCATCCATGTTCGTGCTGGCGCTGGTCCCGCCGCTATGGCGGCGCATCATGGATCCGCGCGCGCTGACTTATCGCAGTACGCAGGTAGCCAATTGAACCGCAGCGAGGCGTCTCGATAGCTGGGCGAAGTTCCTATCCGCTTCAACTGGTCCTCGCTGCGAGCTTGCTGCGGCGCATGCCGTATCCGAAGTACACGATCAAGCCGATCGCCATCCAGATCGCGAAACGCTCCCAGGTGATCGGCGGCAGGTGCGAGATAAGCCAGATGGAAAACACGATGCCGACCAAGGGCACGAACGGCACCCACGGTGTGCGGAACGCACGTGGCAGATCCGGTTGGCGCACGCGCAACACGATGATCGATGCGCAGATCACGATGAACGCCGACAAGGTGCCGATATTCACGAGTTCGGCAAGCTCGCCAATCGGCAGGCCACCGGCAGCGATCGCGGTGACTACGCCAAGGATCAGGGTCGGGCGATACGGCGTGCTGTAGCGCGGATGCACTTTCGCGAACCATGCCGGTAGCAAGCCATCACGCGCCAGCGCAAACCAGATGCGCGCCGCCGCGAGCATGAAGGCGAACACGACGCTGATGATACCGGCGACGGCCGCGGCCGAGATCGCGACCATGACCCAGCGCAGTCCAAGCGCCTTGAACGCATTCGCGACCGGCGCTTCGTTAGCGAGCGTCGTGTAGTTGGCGATGCCGGTCAGCACCAGCGAAATGGTCAGGTACAACGCCATCGATACACCGAGCGACAGCAACACGGCGCGCGGCAGGTCGCGCTGCGGATTTTTCGATTCCTCGGCCGCCGTGGTCAGCGTGTCGTAGCCGAACACGGCGAAAAACACGACGGCTGCGGCGGTCACGACTCCGTTGAAACCAAAGTGCGTAACCCCGTGCGCATCGATCACCTGCGCCGGAATAAATGGATGCCAGTTAGACGGATCGATGTAGAACACCCCGACGCCAATCACCAGCGCAACCCCGGCGACCTTGATTGCCACGATCGCAGTATTCAAACGCGCGCCCCACTCCGTACGCATGGTCAACAAAATCGCAACCGCTAGCGCGACACCCGCGGCAATGACATTGAACACACGCCCTTCGCCGGTTCCGAGCGCGCCTTGCGCCCAGGTCGGCAGGACAATATCAGCGGCTCCGATCAGGTTTTGCAGGTAACCGGACCAGCCGCTCGCAACGGCGGCGACGATCAACGCGTATTCGAGCAACAGATCCCAGCCGATCAGCCAGGCAACGCCCTCGCCGAGGACGGCGTAGCCATAGGTGTACGCACTGCCGGTGACCGGAATCAAACCGGCGAATTCTGCATAGCACAGCGCAGCGGCGGCGCTCGCGATACCGGCAATCACGAAGGACAGCGCAACAGCGGGTCCGGCATTGGCTGCAGCCTGTTGCCCGGCCAGCACGAAAATACCTACCCCGATGATGCCGCCGAGACCGATTGCGGTGAGTTGCCAGACGCCGAGTGTGCGCCGAAAGTCACGGCGGACGCTAACATCCTTTTGCAACTGTTCGATGCTCTTGCGGCGAGTGACTTGCGCGATCAGACTCATGGTCGGCTCCGGCTGGACCATGCGGATAATAAGCTCGGTACAACCGCTTGTCTGCGGGCCGAAGACAACCACGGGTCAGATTCCCCAGATGCAGGAGTAATATCCGCCGCTTGGCGGAGCATTCCGGATTGACATCGATAGAACAGGAAACGACATGAAACTTTTTCGTAACTCGACGATTTTGTTTTTTGCGCCTTTGTGTGCGTTGATCCTGTCGTGCACGAGCGTCGAGGCCAAAAGCCTCTACGGCAAAGTCGTTTCGGTCGAGAGCGGCGATCGGCTGACGTTTGATTATGGCAATGGCGTCTACCGTGTGCGCATCTTTGGCATCGACGCGCCAAGCGGGAACGAACCGCTCGCCGCCGATTCCCGACTGTTTACCCGCAACCTGGTCATGGGTCCCGGTCACGAAACCCGGCTATGGATTGAGGATCGCAACGCCGCCGGGGAAATGGTCGCCAAGGTCATCGTGGACGGCATCGACGTGGGCCTCGAACTGGTGCGCTCTGGCATGGCGGCGCGGCTGCAAGACGCCCACTACAAACCTTTCAGCAAGTACCAGCCGGATGCTCTGGTTGCTGCCGAAGAAACCGCGCGCGCTGCCGGTCGCGGCCTGTGGCGTCCGCAGTACGACTATGCTGCCACCCATCCAGTCGTGGCTGCGTCGACACCCACCCCCGGCGTGGCAGGTGGCGTCGATCGCAATACCAGCCAGAAATCCGGCGCGGACAGCGAGTGCGCAGTCGCCCAGAATCCTTCCAATCCATTGCAATTGTTCAAGGCCTGCAATACGTCCGGTGCCGGCATGTTTGCTGCCCGCAGCATCGACGGCGGCGCCAGCTGGATCTACCCCGATCCGGATGACAAGACCATTACCGATGGTGATCCCGGCCAAGGCGCCAGTGCCTGCTGTGACCCGACCCTGGCCTGGGACAGCTTCGGGAATCTCTATATCACCTATATAAACTCCAGCGTCAACGCTATCGTCACCATTCTCTCGACCGACGGCGGCGCGACATTCTCGGATCTCGCCTCGTTCTCGGGCAGTGTCGATCAACCCACCGTCGTCGCCAACGACACTACTGGCGGTGTTGCGGTATGGATTGTGTGGAACCAAAGCTCGATGAGGGCGCGTGGTGCGATCGCGACGGGCCTTGGTGTAGTCGGCACGTTCGGCGCGAGCCAGACGATCCCCACAACTTCCGGGTGTAGCTTCGGCGATGTCGCCATCGCCCCGAGCGGCGCGGTGATGCAGGTTTGCGAGAATCCGACCGGCGGTCAAGGCGCCGCGAGCATTCGCATGAACGTCGATGCCGACGGCACTGGCGTGAACAATTTCGGCGCCAGCACGATCGCCACTACCACCAATGTCGGTGGTTTTGACTTCATCCCGCCGCAGAATTCCCGCTCGGTCGATGCCGAGGCCGGTCTTGCCTTCGACCGCCGTGTCGGCAGCCCGAGTTTCGGCCGCGCCTTCCTTGTCTATACCGAAGAAACGGTCGACGAGAGCAACGATACCGACATTCTGGTGCGCTACTCGGACGACACTGGCACGACCTGGAGCAGCCCGATAAAGGTCAATGACGACGTCACTACCAATAGCCAGTTTCTGCCCAAGATCGCTTCCGACCCGGCGACCGGCAATATTGGCATTTGCTGGCATGACGCACGCAATTCGGCCGGTAACACGCAGATGCAACTGTTTTGCGCCATTGCCCTGCCAACCGCCGGAGTGCCGGCATTTGGCACCAATGTGCAGGTCTCGGACGGCATCTCGACTTCGAACGGTTCGGGTGTCGAATACGGCGACTATATGGGTTTGACCTTCAACGCCGGCATGGTCACGCCAGTATGGGCCGATACCTCCAACTCAACCGGCGACAACCCCAACGGGACATCTAATTTTGACGCCTATGCCGACCGGCTTCCGGTCTCTGACAACATCTTCAAGGACGGTTTCGACGAGACGCCGCTCGTGACTCCTTGAAAATGCACGCCGGCGATTACTGATTTGATCGGCAAAGGCATGGGCGCGGCAAACCGCGCCCATGCCAACCTGCCGTTGCACACGCGCAGCTTGTGTGCGTTAGCAAACTAGTCTGCGGGCAAATGGGGCGGCGAAACATCGCGTAATCGGCTGTTACGCTCCTCGCGCCTGCGGTTACCATGCACGTTTGCCAACCGGACCACCGATCATGTTCGACCTGCTCGAGCTCAAACCCGATCATTTCGAAAACCTGATCGGGCGCGATCTGCCGCTTGTCGGCTCGGACTTCTCGTTGACGATAACTTCCGTTCAGCGGCTCAAATCGCACTCGTCGCGCGCTGCTCCGTTTAGTTTGAACCTGCTCGCTCCAGCCAATGTGCGTGGCGTTCAGGGTGTCTACAAGATCGAACATCCCGAGATCGGGTTACTCGAGATGTTTCTGGTTCCGGTGGCAACGTTTGATGGCCGGCTTCAGTTCGAGGCGGTCTTCAACTGATCGGTCCCTGCGACTCGATCGTTGCTGCACACGGTGACCACCCGAGAAAATCGTAGACACCGCGATTCTCGATCAACGTAAACCCGAGCCGCTGATACAAGCGTTGGGCTGGATTCTCTGGCTCGACATGCAGGGTCAAATCTACGCCACGTTGCGTTGCCACGTCCTGCAGTGCGCGCACCAGCACGGTGCCGATACCGCGACCGCGTGATTCACTAAGCAGGGCAATATCCATCAGGCGGATTTCAGCCCGAGCTGCGTGGGCATAAATGCGACCGATCGGATCACTCGATCGTTCGGTCATTCGTTCGACAACAAGAAATTCAGCGCCGACATAGTGCTTTGCGTAGTGATCGCGCTGCAGGCGGCACTGCGCGCTGAGGAAATCGCGCTTGGCCTGCTCCGGCCACGGCACCGGCGCAAGTACATCGTTGCGAACTTCCGCATAAAGCTCAGCGATGAAAGCGAAGTCGGCTACGACTTCGGAGCGAAGCGTTAACGAGTCACCGAATGAATGCAGCGCCTGCGCCAATCGTGGCGCAAGCGTTGAAACAGCACTCACGCGGTCAGCGGATGAACCGAAAAGCTGAGCCAGGCAAACGCCGGCGCATTGCCGGTTTTGTCAACGACCGAGGCGGCGGGATCGGCCGCCACCCCGATCGAGTCGATGTCGATCCCGTTACTGGCGGTCGTCAGCGCCAGTAAATAACGCCCTGGCGTCAGCGTCGGTCGCGCGCTGGCAAGCAACGCGGAACTCGCAATCGCCACGACATCCGCATCGCTGCCCGCATGCTCGGCGCGAAAACCGGCAAGGCCGGCGCCATCCACTTCAAACGCGAACGGCTTGCTGACCGGCGACACGGCGCCGCGCTGGAAGGTTGCGATCCGCACCGGCTTGAGGCCATGATGGGTTGCGAACATCGCATCGATCGCGACCGATCGAAACATGTCTGGAAAGCCGAGTGCGTCGATCGTGATACGCATGCGAGCGCTTGCAGGGCATCCGTCGCTGGCACAGTGTTCAAGCGCTCGCCAATGCGCCTGATCGCCCTGCGTTTCAACTTTCGCGAGGACCGCATATAGTCGTGACTGATGCGGGCCTCCGACCAACGCGGCGCGTGCGCGCGGCAGCGACAAGGACACCAAAGCTCCGCTGCCGAGCACGACGGTTCGAACAAAGTCTCGACGCTGCATTAAGGTCCTCGTCTGATCGTGCTCAGGTACGCGGCGGAAAGACGCCTTGCAGGGCGATGTTGAAGTAGAAGGTCAGATACGGTTGCATATTGTTGTGCGGCTGATCGCCCCCGTTCGGACCGAGAGCCTCGGGTGCCATCGGGACCAGATTCGCATTGGTCACATTTTGATAGGCGTTGATGCTCGAACCCTTGCCAAGCGTATTGCCGGAGGGATCAGGTGATTCCGAATCATTGCGGTCGCCACGCAAGGTATGCGGATGCGACGGCATCTCCGATTCCAGCAAGGTGACCGCTTCTGTGCCTCCGGTTTCGCCGAGATCGTGCAGGGACAGTCCCGGACCCTGACCGGGGTGCATCGGCGCGCGCCCCTGCAGGTCAGGCAGCGCAAAGTTGGACTTTCCGTTGCCGCCATAGGTGGTGCCCAACAACGAGAACAGTGCGGTATTTTGCGACAGCGGCAACAACTGCCCGTCGCACCATGCCCAGCCTTTGGGTGCGAAGTTGAACGGGAAGATGCGAATTTCAGCTACGAATGGGTCCATGTCAGTGTCCTGATCAGGTTGGGCTCGGGAAGATCCCGAACAGGGAAATAATGAAATCCACGCACAGATACGGCTGAAAGTTGGTGTGCGGCTGGTTGCCGCCGACGCTCGGGATCGCCGTCGCGGCCATGCTGTCGGTCGGATTCTCGAGAATGTACAAGAACCCCGTCGTCGTCTTGGCCAGAACCGCACTTTGCGGTGCAGCCGTCGTGCCGGGTGCGGCCGACCCAATCAGCGGATGACTGTGCGCAGGCATCTGATTGACCGTCAGCGTGATTTCCTCCGCACCTCCGGTCTCGGCAAGAATAAACCCGTTGCCCTGGTGGACCGGCAGACGCCCGCGCAGATCCGGCAGGGCAAAGGTCGATTGCCCATCGCCACCGTAGGTGGTGCCGATAAGCTGGAACAAGGTTTCGTTCTCGGAAATCGGCAGCAGTTGCCCTTCACAAAACATCCAGCCGGCCGGCGCGAAGTTGCCGCCGAACATGCGAATCTCGCCCACATAAGGTTGTGCCATCGCTGATCTCCTAGTTGGGGCTCGGGAAGATGCCCTGCAGGGCAACGCAGAAACTCAATGTCAAAAACGGCTGCATGTTTAGATGCGCCTGCGAGCCACCCGAATTTGTCACGCTCGCGGCTCCCATTGCGACCAGACTTGAAGGACTGTTGTAGGCCTTGCCTGGGGCACTGTCGGCCAGAATGGTCCCGCCTTGCGCGCTGGGTGGACTCGCATTCGCAGGCGACGAACTCGCCATCAGCGCGTGTGCGTGCGTCGGCAGTTCGGCAATCGATAGCGTATGTGCCTGCTCGCCGCCGCGTTCACCGAGCGTATGGCCGGCGCCAACGTGGATCGGTGTGCGCGAGCGCAGATCCGGTAACCCGAAATTGACCCGGCCGTCGCCGCCGAAGGTGGTTCCGAGCAAGGAAAATAGCCCCTGGTTTTGGTTGATCGGCAGCAGTTGCCCATCGCACAACGCCCAACCTTTGGGTGGGAACACAAAGCTCATGATCCGCACTTCCCCGAGAAATGGTTCAGCCATTGAAGTCTCCTAGTTAGGACCGGGATTGGTCGGCAACGCCGCTGTGCACGTGGCGAAGGTTCCAGCACCACCGACGCTGACCTCGCTGCCGCCGGCGCTGGTCGGCGTGTTGCTGTTGGCGTTCCATGTCGCCTCGGCGTTAGAGGTGAATGCCTGCAACAGGAAGAAGCCGTTCGCACTCGCTACTCGGGCGCGGAACGACGCCGTGGACGAGGGATTTCGCGTAATGGCATTGCTGGCCACATTCGAGCAATTCGCATTGGTATCGCCGGCATTGCTCGCGGTGACGATGAAAACACCATAGCTCGAGGTGGGTCCGATCGTGACCGTGTTGTTGGTCACTGTCGCATCAAGCGTGCGGGTTGCTCCACCCGGATTCGCCGCCGTCTTGCCAATCCCGGAAAGATCGATACCCGAATTATCCGAACCGATCGTGACGATATTGTTCTTCACCTCGATCTTGCCGCTTGCGTCCTTGTTGATGTTGGCGCGAATGCCGGAACCGACATTGCTGCCCACGTTGCTCTTCACCTGCACATCGAGGTTGTTGCTGATGCGCCCGTTGATCGTTGCATTGGTGTCGCCGAACACGTTCACGGCGGGTCCGTTGCGTGCATAGATCATCGGATTGTTCTGCACGTTGAACACGAGGTTTCCGGTGTTGTCGGCGTCAAGGTCGATACCGATCATGGTGCCGCTGCCGGGATCGAAGATGTTGCCAGTCACATCGACATCGTTGCTGGCCGAATTGATCGCGGTCGCCTGCAGGCCGGTGGAACGCAGCCGCAGGAACGAGTTGTTGGTGATATTGAGCACCATGCTCGCCGTGCCTTCGCTGCGCGCCTGAACGCCGTCGCCGCCGGAACTGGATGATTGCGAGTCGCTGAACGTCGAACCGCTGATGTTGAGGGTCAACAACGGGCCGGTGCTGTTGACGATCTCGACAGCATCCTGGGCCGGGAACGACAGCGTCGAGTTGGTGATCGCGCCGGTGCCGGTCAGTCCGCGCATCTTGATGCACCCCTCTTCAATGGTGCCCGAGGTTCCGCAATTCGCCAGAATGCTGTTGCTCAAGGTGAAGTTGCTGACAGCGAGACCGTTGATCGCTTGCTGCGAGGTTGTGCCGCTGACCGCGATGCGGTCGAGGGTTACGCCGGTGACACTGCTCAGGTAGATCGCGGCGTTGCAGGCGGCTGTGGATAGATCGCTGCACGTACCACCGTCCGTGGTATTGGCATTGGTGAAGTTCATGTTCTTCAACGACAACGCTGTCGTCGAAATGAATTCGCCGCCGCGCGTCGTAATGTTCTGAATTATTCCGCCGCTGCCGGCCACGGCGCCGGTGCCGCTCACGGTCAAGCCGCCGCTGGGACCGGTCGTGTTCAATACAATTCCCTTGGCGCTACCGTTCGATGAAACGCTGAGGAATTTCAGTCCGCCGGCGCCGATCGTGGTGTTGGCCACGTTGACGGCCGTCGCGGTTGTAGTCGTCGCGGTGCTGGTGGTATCGGTCGCAGTCACCGTGCCGCCGCCGGTGGCCGTGAATGCCGGATTGGTGGTGGTGCTCAGTGACAGCGGTCCGCTGAACGCGGTGGTCGCGCCGGTGTTGTTGAGCAGGGAGATGCCGTGCACGCCAGCCGAGGTCGCGGTGATCGCTCCGGACAGCGTGAGCGTTCCGCCGGTCCGGTTTTGCGCGATGATCGGCGCCTGACCGCTGACCGTCTGGGTGATCGAACCGCTGTACGTGATGCTCGCCGTGCCGCCGCTGCTCGCCGCTGCCGTGCCCATCGCGAAGTTGGTGCCTATCGCGCCCGAGAGCGCACCGGAACCGAAGTTCGACGTGCCGGCCACCTGGACCAGACTGATATTGGTGCTGCCGCCGGTCGAGGTGACGCTGTTGAATGTCGCAGTCAGAGTGCCGTTGGTCAGATTGATGGCCTGCCCGTTGCTGTTGACGACGACATTGTCGTTGGCGGTCAAGGTTCCGAATGCGGAGCCCGAGAGCGCCGTGGTGCCGTTGCCGAGGGTCAGGCCATGGATGAAGTTTCCGGTGCCGACGGTGACCGCGATTCCGGCGCTGGCCAACACCGGCGATGTACCGCC
>JBDTOS010000003.1:0-25038 GCA_039933095.1 Dokdonella sp. | reverse complement strand
CTGGTGCCGGGGTCAGTGGCATTGATTGCCGGCTGCATAGGCTTCGCAACGATCCTGATCATCCCGATCCGGATTATTTTCGAACTCGCGATCACGGCGACGATTGGCGTCGCACTGACGATATTTACCGACCTGATCTTGTTGCCTGTGCTGCTGTCATACACGCAGCTACGCAATCTTCCGCGCAAGCGCGCCTACCGTCTGCGTCAATTGACCCAGTTCGACAAGCTCTGGCGCGTGCTGGCGAAATTCAGTCGACCGATGCCGGCTGCGATCATCATCCTGCTGGGCATCGTGATCTGCATCGTTGCCGGCATGTACGGCAAGCGTGTGATGGTCGGCGATGCGCAAAAAGGTGTTGCCGAGCTGCGCCCCGATGCGCGCTACAACCGCGACGCGGAGTTGATTACCGAGAAGTTCTCGCTTGGGGTCGACATCCTCAATGTCATTGCCGAGGCCGAACCGTCGGCGTGCATTTCAAGTTATCCGGTCATGGAAACGATCGACCGGTTTGCCTGGCATATGCGCAACGTTGAGGGCGTCGCTCAGGTCATGACCTTGCCGATGGCCGCGAAAATTGTTCATGCCGGCTGGAACGAAGGCAACATCCGTTATCGCGTGCTGCCACGAGATCCGGACACATTGCGCCAGGACACCCAGGGATTCGAAACCGACACAGGTCTGCTCAACGCCGACTGCAGCGCGATTCCGATCATGATTTTTCTCACCGACCATCGCGCAACGACCATCGATCGGGTCGTTGCAGCAGTCAAGAAGTTTCGTGTGGACAACGGCGTCTGGGCAGGGCCAACGGTCAATCTGCGCGAGCAATTGGCCAAGGAGTCCGCAGCCGCGCAGGCCGAAGGCAAGTCGTTTGCCAGTGATCGCATGAACTTCCGACTTGCCACCGGTAACGTTGGCGTCATGGCCGCGACGAACGACGAGGTGCGCGCGGTCGATCGCTGGATGCTGTTGCTGCTCTACGCAGCGGTGTTCGTGATGTGCCTGCTGAGTTTCCGCAGTCCCCTGGCGGCCTTGTGCATCGTGTTGCCATTGGTACTGGTCACCGAACTTGGGCATGCACTGATGGTCAAGCTCGGCATCGGCATGAAGGTCAACACCTTGACCGTGATTGCACTCGGCGTCGGGATCGGTGTCGATTACGCGATCTACATCTTCGCGCGTATGCGCGAGGGGCTGCTCGCCGGCTATCCGTTGACCGAGGCGTACTTCGCCTCGCTCAAGACAACCGGCATCGCCATCTTCTATACCGCTCTCACGCTCGCGGTCGGCGTCGGCACCTGGGTATTTTCCGATCTGAAATTCCAGGCTGACATGGGCGTCATGCTGACCTTCATGTTTGTTGTAAACATGATCGCAGCGATCGTCTTTCTGCCGGCGTTGTGCCGTTGGTTGTTGCGACCACGCGAGAAAGCGAGCCTGTAACGGCCATCTCCCGCGCCCAGGGAATGTGAGGCTCGGTGCGATCCCGACCCGTCAAACGGGCTTTCCAAAGTTCCTTGGTCGGCTATCAGCCGCGCGATTTATGCAACGTGGCACCGGGAATTCCGCGATAAGATACGGTTGCGTCGCTTGGCGCGTCTGGTGCAACATGTCCGTGTTTACAAAGTGTTAGTGTGCGGGAACTTGCGATATGCGCCATCAGTCTCAGAAACGCATGCTCAGCAAGGCCGAAACACGAAACTGTGACACGGATTCGTCAATTTCCGAATCGTATGCTTCTAAATTGACAACAATCGCCGGGGAGTAAAACAGGTACAAATGGTCGGTCGTATCGCCAGCGCTCTGCTCGCTCTGCTGCTGCCAATCATGGCCGCAGGCCAAGGGCTGGTGGGTGTCCCCGCAGCAGACGGCGCTCACGGATTTTCGGTTGATCGGCTATTGACCCAGGATGGGCGGAAAGTCGAACCAGCGGCCTTCGGCAGTCAGCTGGTACCGGTTTGGGCGAGCCCGGATGGGCGGTTGTTGGCGCTGGTCAGCATGTCGCGTCAGCCCGGTGCGCCGATCATGCCATTGGCACCGTTGATGGGCGGCGGCGCCGACTGGCGTGTCATCGATGCAACCAGTCTGCTCTCCGGCGGCTTGCGCTGGCGGCTTGGGAACGGCCTGCATGCCGATGCGCTTTTTTCGACCGGAGTGATGGCAAGCGATGTGCTTGCAAACGGGGCGCGTGCGAACGGATTGAACGGTACGGACTGCAACGGGTTTTCCAGCTACGCATGCTCAGAGGTGGCGGCGGTTGGAAGCAACCGGTCCGATATTTTTTCTTCAAACCTGGGCCTTGGCTGGACATCAAGCTCGGGCGATCAGGAATACTCGTACGGGCTATCCTGGTTGCGCGAGCGCAATTCGCCCTCGGCTTCTTCCATCAATGGCATCGCCGGTTTGAGTGCCTCGCCCGTGCTGATGACGATTGGGTCCTACACCTTCCACTCCACAGGTATGGGAGCTGCCGGGCGCTGGAAGATCGGTTTTGACTCAGCGATCGATCTTGGCGCGAGCATCAGCCAAGGCCAGCTGTTTCCGTTCAGCTTCAGTGGCGTTGGCAGTTCCGGAATTGGCATCGATCAGACGGCGCTTAGTTTTGGTGTCAGCAGCGGCTCGCTGCGCGGTACCATCATCGGGCGATCGGTATCATCGCCGGATGCGTTCTTGGCCGGCAAACGATGGACTTTGCTCGACATCGGTGTTTCGTGGCGCACCCCGTGGCGGGGCGAATTGAGCGTCGGAACCCAGAGCTTCATTGCTCCGGTCAGCGATGCTGGGGACGCTGATGTTTCTCAGACGCGAGTGCCCTACGTGCAGTATCGACAGGATCTGTAGTCGGGACTGCACGTTTCCAGGGCTGTGCGATCAAGATTGCGCGACTTCAAAGGGCTGCGGCCCCTGTCGCGAGCCTTGGGCGCAGGCAAGTAGTTACCCCGCCAAACTTCTGATCAGTGTTAGCCAAGTGTTGCCGGAATTCTCGTTCCGAGTCACGTAATGACCACTCCTTCCGCGAGTTCGGGTGAGCTTTTTTCACCCGTCTCTATCGAGCCGCGCGCCTGAGTCAAGCAAAAACAGATAGTTACATCTGTCGTCTGCGCTGATTTAATTGCCGCTCAGGGATTCCCAATTCGTAAGAATGTTGTTAGTATTCCCCGATGCAAGGGCGGGGTATGCCTTGAGCAGCCGTCAGGATGCATAGAACATCCGACAGCCAATTGCATAATTTGCTACACCCAAATTCACGACTGAACCGACGTTGGAGAGTGAAATGAGATTACCAAGCAGCGAGCTTTGCAAAGCCGTGCGTTACGCGTTGTACGCCGGTGCCTCGGCGGTTGTCGGCTTGACCGCAGCCCCGGTTCTTGCACAAGACCAAGATGCATCATCGAGCGAAAAGCTCGAGACCGTGGTTGTCACGGGTTCCCGTATTCGTCGTGTCGACATTGAAAACGCCAGCCCGGTGTTCGTTGTCGATCGCGCCCAGATTGAAAAGAGCGGCAAGCTCACCATCGGTGACCTGTTGCAGGAAACTCCGTCGATTGCCGGCGCGGCCACCAACCCGCAGGTCAACAACGGTGGTGGTACCGGTGCCGCGACGGTCTCGCTGCGTGGTCTCGGTTCGCAGCGCACCTTGCTGTTGATCGATGGTCGTCGCGTTATCTATAACGACGTCAACTCGATTCCGGCCAGCATGGTCGAGCGCATCGAAATCCTCAAGGATGGCGCGTCCGCCATTTACGGATCGGATGCAATCGGCGGCGTGGTGAACTTCATCATGCGCAAGAACTATCAGGGCGTCGAAGCATCGGCGTCATACGGTATTTCCGATCGCGACGATGGCCAGCGTCAAGGCTTCTCGATGACGATGGGTCAGACCAGCGATCGCGGCAGTGTCGTGATCAACGCCAACTACAACAAGCAGGAAAATGTTGCTGCGGCAAATCGCAAGTTCTCGGAAGCCCCCTTGTACAACTACTTCGGTAGTGTCTTCGTGCTCGGATCGGGAACGATTCCGAATGGTCGTTTCGTCATTCCGCGCACTGTCGCCGTCGGTCTGGGTTTGAGCTGCCCCGGTACTGCCGCCAACGTCTCGGTCACCCGAGTCAATGGCGCAGCGGGTAACACCGGCACCGATTTCCGCTGCTATATCGGCAATGGCCCGGGCAATGACACCTTCAACTTCCAGGCGGCGGGTAATCAGGAACTGACCCCGCAGGAACGTGGCGGTATCTTCGTCAACGGCAACTACCGCATCACCGACAACATCGAAGCGTACGTGCAGGTGATCTACCAGAAGACCACGTCGCATCAGGCCATCGCGCCGTTGCCGCTGATCTTCGGTGTCAACAGTGGTGTATTTCTGACTGCGGACAGCATTTACAACCCGTTTGGTGTCACTGTCGGTTCCGGTGGCCGGCGTATGTCGGATATCGGCAATCGCGCGAGCTTCTACGATACGACGTTCAACTCGATCAACGGCGGCCTGAGAGGCAACTTTGGTGAATCGTGGACCTGGGATTTCAATGTCCAGTGGGGTCGTCTGCAACAGAATACGATCACCTACGGTCACTTCTTCAATCTTGCCTTGGCTCGCGCCACCGGCCCATCGTTCATCGACGCCGGCGGTGTCGCGCGTTGCGGATCACCGGGCGCGGTCATTTCGGGATGCACACCGATCAACCTGTTTGGCGACTTCAACACCCCGGCAGGTCAGCAATCACTCGCGGCCTTGCGTGCCCTTCAAGCGAACACCACTTACCATTTCTACAGTACCCAGCGCATCGCCAACCTCGACTTTGCTGGCAACCTGTTCGATCTTCCGGCCGGTCCGGTCGGCATCGCGTTCGGTACCAGCTACCAGCAGGATTACCAGTACTACCGTCCGGACTTCACGGCCCAGATCACCGACCCGACCCAAGGCACCTGCCTGACCGACGTCGACAGCTGCGCCTCCTCACAGTTCGGTACGTTGAGCAACAAGGAAGTGTATGCCGAAGTCCTGATTCCGATCCTCAAGGACGTGCCGTTCGCCAAGGCGTTGAACGTATCCATTGGTAGCCGTTACTCCGACTACAGCGCCTTCGGTACCACGACCAATTCCAAGATCAGTGTCGAGTGGCGCCCGATCGAGGATTTGCTGGTGCGTGGCACGGCGGCCGAGGTGTTCCGTTCACCGACGATCTCCGATCTGTTCGGTGGCATCACACCGAGTGCGGATACGTATAACGATCCTTGCTCCGGAATTGCCTTGCCAAACTCGAACCCAGCCTGCGCCGGTCTGGCGCCAGGATTCCAGCAGACCACCGCTCAAACCAACTCGTTGCAAGGCTCGAATGTGAACCTGCAACCGGAAACCGGTCGCGTGTACACCTACGGTTTTGTCTACGATCCAAGCTGGTTGCCGGGCCTGACCACATCGGTGGACCTGTGGCGGGTGACCCTGCACGACACGATCGGTTCGATCGGCACTCAGACGATCATCAACCAGTGCTTCAATTTCGGCCAATTCTGTAACTTGTTCACTCGCGACCTGGCTGGCATAGGCGACATCAATCTGGTCAACAACACCACCCAGAATATCGGTCGTCTGGACACCAACGGTGTTGATATCGGCATCAAGTACCGCTTGCCGGAAATGGCGTGGGGCAACTTCCGTGTCGGTCTGGACGCGACCTATATCCAGACCTATAACAATGAAGTGATCGAAGGCGACGGTACGACCTCGACGCACGCGGCCGGAACCTATTTCGGCAGCGCATCGGGCGGTGATGGCAACTTCTCGCGTTGGCGCGCTCTGGGCTCCATTGACTGGAGCTTGGGTGCATTCGACGCGTCGTTGCGCACCCGGTTTGTCAGCCGCTTCCGCTTTGGCAACCAGTGTCAGACCCCGAGCGGCTACCAGCTCGTGTGTCCGACCAACGATCCGACCCTGAACTTCTTCTCGAATGGGTTCAAGGCGGGCGCGTACACCATCCACAACGTACAGTTCGGCTACAACCTCGATGCGCTCAACACGCGTATCGAAGTCGGTGTCGACAACGTCGGCGACAAGCAGCCGCCGTTGCTGTATCAGTACGGCTTCAATGGTTCGACCGACGAACGCACGTTCGATACGGTCGGTCGTTACTACTGGACCCGCATCAACGTCAAGTTCTAAGAATCACGCTAGTTGAGTGCTTCAAGGCCGCGTGGCGTAAGCCACGCGGCCTATTTTATTCCCGCATTGTCAATCCGAACCGCCAGGCTGCTGTAGGCGGCAGAAAAGCAAGGTGCTTCCATTTTCAACACGAGGTCACTCATCGCGGTTTGCGGGCATTGCGATAGCTGCCCATAATGTCGATCCGTTTACGCCGCAGATCCCACCATGTTGCAAGACGCTTTCAACGCGCTTCAGTCGGGCGACGCCGCGCGCGCCGAGGCACTCAGTCGCAATTACCTGACTACTGCGCCGAATGATGAGGGTGGCTTGTTGGTCCTGGCGATGAGCCTCGATGCACAGTCGCGCACGATCGAGGCACTCGCGCAGTTCGATCGCCTCGCAGCGCTATTTCCGACTACGCCAGCGCATTGGACCAACCTCGGCAACGCTCGGCGCACGATGGGGTACAACAGCGGTGCAAGGGAAGCCTACGAGCGCGCGCTGAGCCTCGATCCGGACGAGCCAGCGACAATTCAGGGCTTTGGCGAGCTATGTCTGCAACTCGGCGAGTTCCAGCCAGCCCGGAAGTATTTGCTCCGGGCGCACGAGCTGAACCCCGGCGATGCAAATCTGCGCGGCGAAGCGGCGAAGGCTTGCTATGAGTGTGGAGATGGCGAGACTGCCGAATTGGTTTTGCAAGGGTGGCAACAGTGGGCATCGCATGATCCGCTGGCACTCGGCGATATCGCCTGGACGTTCGCGCGCATTGGCGACGATGCACAGGCGGAGAGCGCTCTCGAAATTGGCGATCGCCTCGCCCCCGGCAACCCACGGATCATGGCACGCCGCGCCGCACTGTATGAACGCTCGAATCGGATTGATGAAGCACGCGCCTTGCTTGAGCGCATCGATGACCGCGCCGCGAAGTCGGATGATCTGCGCGAGGAAATCGCCATTGTCCGTGCGCTGCTCGCCGCGCGCGGCGGCGATCTCGATGCCGCGTGTCGCATGCACGAGGAAATCCTCGCCGACCCTGCAGCTCAGCGGCGCCATCTGTATCTGCAGTTTTCGCTCGCACGGCTGTACGACCGCAAGGGCGACAGCGAAGCTGCAATGGTGTGGCTGCGCCGGGGGCACGACATGCTCAAGTTGCAATTGAAGGCCCATGATCCGGAGTTGTTCAGTCCGGATAGCGATCCTCTGGAAACGCAGCGCCTGCGGATATCGCAAGTCGATTTTTCCGGCTGGCAGACCGTGAGCCCGCCAAGTAAGGAGGAATCGCCGATTTTTGTGGTCGGCTTCCCGCGCTCGGGCACAACCATGCTGGAAACCATGCTGGATGCGCATCCGCAGCTTGCCGGAATGGACGAGCGATCGTTCCTTCAGGATGTCGTGAAGTCGATGCGTGGTCTCGGCATGAAGTATCCGGACGATATCGACCAGCTTGATGATGAGACCTGCCAACAGCTGCGCGCGACGTATTGGCACCTGGTACGCACGCGCGCGCGTATCGATCCCGGGAAGCGACTTGTCGACAAGAATCCCCTGAACATGTTTCGTCTCGCGCTGATCAAGCGCCTGTTTCCGGAGTCGCCGATAATCCTGGCCTTGCGGCATCCCTGCGACGTAGTGCTCAGCAACTACATGCAGCTGTTTCATGCGCCCGCGTATGCAGCGATGTGCACAAACATCGAGTCGACCGCGCGCGGTTACGCGAGTGCATTCGAATACTGGCTGGAGCAGGCTGCGCTGTTGCAACCCAAGATCATGGAACTGCGCTACGAGGACATCGTCGACGACATCGATGCACAGTCGCGCAAGATTGCCGAGTTCCTCGACATCCCCTGGGATGCGCGCATGGTCAGCTTTCAGGATCGCGCGCTCGCGCGCGGCTTCATCGCCACGCCGAGCTATCACCAGGTCGTCGAGCCGATCAACCGCAAGGGAATCGATCGCTGGTTGCGCTATCGCGGTGAATTCGAAACAGCATTACCGCACCTGAAACCGTATCTCGAGCGCTGGGGTTACACGAGCTGAGGATTCCAAGCCTGTGCTTTTGTAGGAGCCCATGGCCGCGATGGTTTGGGCGGGGTATTCCATACGTCTGAATTCACGGTCGCGGCCATGGGCCGCTCTTACAGAAAGCTGGGTTCACGCAAGCACCAGCGGATCGATCGTCGCCGGGCTGTCAAATCGATAACCGAACAACTCGATATCACGCTGGTACAAATCACCGACCAGTCCAATCAGCTCATCGTCATAGTAGTCGACGTAACTGCGGTGTTTCGATGCGTTGACTTGCCCGAGTGCTGTCGACGCAATTCCTGTCTGGTTGCAGATCGCGTCGTAGTCGCGCTGCAAATGTTCCACTCGACCGACGAAATTCATCAGTAGGCTGCCCTCGTGATCGCACAGGAATTCATGTTGCGGACGGAACAGGATATGTGCGGTCGGCTGCATGTCGCGCAATACATGACGCATGAACACCTGTGGCTGGGTCTCGAATACGTCACTCTGCCGGCTCATGAACGCACAGTACGACACGAACCGGTCGAACGGATTGCGCACGAATGCGAATTTGAAATAGCTCGCGAAGCGCTTTTCGCCAAGCACCGGGCGGATTTGCTGTGCACTGAGGTGGCCATGGCCAAGGTCGCTCAGTTCCGGAAACGGCAGGCGCTTCTGCACGAACAGTCCAACCTGCTCGAGATCGTTCTGATCGAGGGAAGGGCGCAGGGCCTGGCGCACCGAATGCGTGCCGGTCTTTGGAACCGCGACAAAGATGAACTTGTGACTATGGGAAATTATCATGTGTAACTAGGGAGAAAACCGGATAGGAGGGTGGCTGCACGCGTTGACTCAACGCGGCGGCAACGAAAGTTGGAGTGAGCAATTTTCCCACATCGTCCTGACCAGTGCAGAGGCTCAAGAACCAGTCGATCGAATCCGCTTTGGGCGCCGGTGGTTCCGACCAACATGTCAGCGCGCCGCTCGGGAACCGAAAAAGCCCTCTGTTACAATGAGTTCACGGTCGCGACACCGTTTCACCCCGCATGACGAGACACGGAAACCCCCTGCGATGAAATTGCAAGTTCCATTTATTCAACTGCCTGTGACCTTCGATGCGGCAGCGCTTGCCGCCGAGATCGAAGCGCTCGGCGAATCGGTATGGCGGCCGCACCCGCAAGGCTTTCCGGGCAACTCGGCGGTACCGCTGGTCTCCGCACATGGCGATCCCGACAGCGATGCGGTCAGGGGACCGATGCTGCCAACGCCGCAACTCCAGCAATGCCCGTATCTGATGCAGGTATTCGATACGCTCGGCGCGACATGGGGACGTAGTCGCCTGATGCGCCTCTCCGGTCAGGCCGAGGTGAGTGCGCACGTCGACATCGACTATTACTGGCGCGAGCACATGCGTGTGCATGTTCCGATCGTCACCCAGCCTGAAGTACGTTTTCATTGTGGTGAAAAAGCGATTCATATGGCGGCCGGCGATTGCTGGATATTCGATACCTGGCGACCACATCGAGTCGTCAATTCGGCAAATCGGTCGCGCATCCATCTGGTCGCCGATACCGTGGGTGGGCCCGGATTGTGGAATCTGATCGCGCAAAGCCGCATTCCCGAGAGCAGTCCGCCGGGGTGGCAGGCCCAGCACGTTGCACCGATTGCTGCCACGCCAATGAATATTCTGTATGAGTCGCAAAACTTGCCAACTGTGATGACACCGTGGGAAGTCCGCGAACACCTTACCTTCATTCTCGACGAGGCGAGACCACACGAAAATCTTGGCAACGTCAGCCAGTTGATTGGTCATTTTTGTCGCCACTGGCGATCACTATGGGCAGCATGGGGCGAAGCACCGGAGGGCGGACCTGCCTATCGCGATGCATTGGTCCTGTTTCGCGAGGAACTGGCGCGCATTGCAACCGGAATGACTCTCACCAATGATGTCCGTCTGGAACAGGCAATCTACAAGCTCGTAATCTCGGTGGCACTGGCAGATTCCGCTGGTCCCGCGATGGCCGACGAACGTTCGGCACCCGTCGATCCGGCTTCAATGCGCAACGTTGCCTGAGCGCAGCGAACGTCAGCAACGGGTTCACTGGCCTCGGCGCCACTGACTGCTGCATGGGGCAGCGATGTTTGCCAACTTGTAACTGGCACCGCTGTGAACGAGCATGGGCGCCCTGCCCAAGGCAATCGCGATGACTCGCCCGATCGACCCCGTACAGGTCCGACTTGAACAGGTGCTGCTCAGTTATGGTGCGCGTTTGCAGCGCCTGTTGCGCACCTATGGCCTCGATCGACGCGGCATCGATCCCGCCGATGTCGAGCAGGAGGTGCGTATCCGCCTGTGGAAAGCGATCGAGAGTGACCGGTTTGGTGCGTTTAGTGCGTCTTACATACAGCGGGTTGTAGCGACCACGGTAATTGACTCGTTGCGCCGCGCCGAAGTGCGCGCCACCGAAGCGTTACCTGACGAAGAAGATAGCAACGCGCAACCGCTGCCGGACGAGGGTGTCGGTCCGGAGCAAATCGCTGGCGATAGCGAGAAAATCGCCGGACTTGAGCGGTGTCTGGCGGAGATCCCTGAACGCCGCCGCTTGCCGATCGAACTCCGGTTACAGGGTTTCGCGTTGCAGGAGATAGCGGATTTGACCAGCACATCGGTCGAAGCGGCAAGAAAACTTGTATCGCGCGGTATGGACGAATTGAGAACGCGGTTGCGCGAGTGCGGATATGGCGATTTTGAGGATTGATCGAATGAACGACAACGCGATGACACACAAAAGCATCAGCCGACTTTATCGACGCCTTACCGGTGGTCCGATTACTGTGCTTGATGCTGAAAAGATTGTCGCGATGGCGGATTCCACAGGTCGTGCAGCCGGCGCGATTGGCAACGATGTGGAAAGCGTTTCTGCGTTGGCGCGCTCCTCGGTCGATTCCGATCTTGTGCGTTTGCTGCGTGCGTTGAAACCGGCATCGACCATGCTTGCCGACAATATCGGCCAGGGTCTTGCCGGTGAGGGTCTTGGAATGAGCCGCCGAATCACAGCGCATGACCGTAGTCGAATCAGTCGCCGGGAAACCGCTGGCCGGCGACGTGCAGCACCGCAACGCTGGGCGGCAATCGCAGCGGCCTTGGTTGCCGCATTTGGAATCTGGTCTTGGCAACACACAGACGCTCCTGGCATTGCCGGGCAGTCCATCACTGAAACGGCTGCAAAAGGCGATGTCATCTTCCGATGGAGCACGCCAGCACTTGCGCAACGTGAAGACGCAAAAACCGGCAGCGATGACCGGATGTTTCACTCCGATTTTGCCGCAGGCGGTTAAGCAGGCACCACAGTAAAACGGACGTTGTCAGTCCGGAAACGCAGTCAACAGATCCGGAACGTGCGCTGCGTAGTGACGCCAGCGTTCGATCGACTGCGTATGCACGGGTTGCCTTGCCTGCCAAACGCTGGCGGTGGCAATCGCCTGCACGGGTTGCCTTGCCTGCCAAACGCTGGCGGTGGCAATCGCCTCCCCGGAACCTCCCGAATCAGCACCTGCGCTATCGATTTCGTTCGGCACCAGATCCAGAAAGTCGTACAAATCGCGGATGGTTGAATCGGGATCGCGCGCCATCGATTCATAGTCAAGATCGAAAACCGGCAGTGCGAGGCGAGCTTTCCAATGCTCCATCAAACGCTGGTAGCCACGAGCATAGCCAGCGATATCGGCCAAGTCATAAGCATAACCATTGTCGTCATGCGCGAACATCTGACTCCAGATCGACAAGGCGTTGTCGCGCAGACCACGCCGACAGTGGATGATGCGCGCATTGGGGAATAGCGTTGCGATCAAGCCAAGATGGCGGAAGTTGAGCGGATTCTTGTCGATATAGTGGCTCGCGGGCGTATCGTCCTGTTGCAGCTGGGCCAGATATAGCGAAGCAGCCTGCTTGCGCATTTCCGGGCTCGGATTCGCTCCGAGCCGTGCCGCTAGTGCCGCGATCCAGTTCAGCTCTCCGCGACCACGCACATGTAGATGACGTGCGAGCAGCGTGGCACACAGTGTCGTTCCGGAGCGCGGAAGCCCGACGACAAACACTGGAGTAATCGGCGAAGAAACATCGGCTGACGGTGATAGCTGCGAACTGGCAAGTTGCTGCTCGACAAACGCATTCCATCCATTCGCCTGCCATCCCGAGCGCCGCTTCATACGCGCGTTTGCAGCCATGAAATTCCTTGCCGCTTCGGGATAGTCGCCGAGATCATCAGCAATTTTTCCGAGCGCGAATTCAATGCTGGTGCGTGCCTCGTCGCGAAGATCAGATGACCTCTGAGCTTGCTGAAGCAGAAGTCGAATGCTGGCATCGGAACGCTTAAAGCGACGGGTATGCGCGAGGCGCAACCACGCCGATGCGCGCTGCGGATCGGCCTCGACCGCTTTGCGCAAGCGCCCGCGCGCCACACCGAACCTGCCGAGATTCAGAGCAATTTCGCCGCCCAGCGCATTGAGATCGGCATCGTCCGGCCAAGCTCCCAAGCACTCAGCCACGAGATCTTCAGCAAGAACGAGTCTTTGACATTCACGCAAGAAATTCACGGCGCGCAAATCGCTATCGCGTGAACGCGGCGCATTGCGACACATCGTCAACACGCATTGCGCCGCCGCCGACAATCGCCCCTGCTCACGCAACAGGAACGCCAGCGATCTGGCAGCGTCGGCATGCGCAGGCGCAGCCACCAGGAGCGCACGTAACACCGATTCTGCCGAGACGTCGTCGCCGCCCATGCGCAACGCGTTACCGAGTTGATAGCGCAGCTCGATATCCTGCGGCCAGCGCTCACGTGCCTGCTCGAGCAGATGGATGGATGCGGGTGGATTTGGCGAGCGGAGTATCGATTCCGCGCAGTAGGCCCAATCGGCACTCGTTGCGTTTGCTTTGTCCAGCCACGTCATCAACGCCGCCAATGCTTTCGGCGCTCCACTCGCCGCAAGTTGTTGCTGGAATGCGATCAGTGCGCTTTCGAGCGCGGCTGATGCAGCGTGGGAAGATTGTGGCTGTCCGGTGGATTCCATCAATCCTCCAGCGCTGTAGCATGCTCGCGGGTTGCCGCAAAGCGCACATCCGGCCAGCGTTCTTCCGTCAATTGCAGATTGACCCGCGTTGGCGCGATGTACACCAATCGCCCGGCCGCATCGATGGCAAGGTTCGAGGCATTGCGTTCGCGAAACTCGGCAAGTTTTTTCTCATTGGAGCAGTGCACCCAGCGTGCAGTGACGACGCCGACATTCTCGAAGATCGCCTCGACGCTGTATTCATCCTTCAGCCGATAGGCGACAACATCGAACTGCAATACGCCGACCGCGCCAAGAATGAGATCGTTGCTCATCAAAGGACGAAAAAACTGGGTGGCACCTTCTTCGGAAAGCTGCGCCAACCCTTTCTGCAATTGCTTGATCTTGAGTGGATCCTTGAGCCGCGCGCGACGAAACAACTCCGGTGCGAAATTCGGGATGCCGGTAAAGCTCAACGGCTCGCCGACGGTGAATGTGTCGCCGATCGAAATAGTGCCGTGATTGTGCAGACCGATCACGTCGCCTGCGAACGCCGATTCGACGATCTCGCGGTCGCTCGCCATGAAGGTCAGCGCGTTGGCGATGCGCAGTTCCTTGCCGGTTCGAGTCTGCAGCATTTTCATTCCGCCCTTGTACTCACCGGAACAGACACGCAGGAACGCAACGCGGTCGCGATGTTGCGGATCCATATTCGCCTGAATCTTGAATACAAAGCCGGAAAAGCTCTCCTCATCCGGTTCAACCGTGCGGGTCAGTGTTGCGTGTGTTTTGGGTGGTGGCGCGTTTTCGACGAAAAAATCGAGCAGCAACTGCACACCGAAGTTATTGACGGCCGAGCCGAAGAACACCGGCGTCTGCTTGCCGGCTAGATAGGCTTCGCGATCGAATGGATGGGAGGCACCTCTAACCAGCTCCAACTCGTCGCGCAGTTCGCGTAACGCATCGATACCGAGGCGCTGAGCGAGGCTTGGATCGTCAAGTCCCTTGTAGATGGTCGAGTCCTGACGCGTGAAATTCCTGCCGGGTTCGAAGATGTGCACTTCATCAAGGAGCAGGTGGTAGACGCCCTTGAGCCGTGAGCCCATTCCGATAGGCCAGGTCAGCGGCGCGCAGGCGATGCCGAGTACCGACTCGACTTCATCGAGCAACTCAATGGGCGCGCGACCTTCACGATCGAGTTTGTTGATAAACGTCATGATCGGCGTGTCGCGCAGTCGACACACTTCCATGAGCTTGATCGTGCGTTCCTCGACGCCCTTGGCGCAGTCGATGACCATCAACGCTGAATCGACGGCGGTCAAAACGCGATAGGTGTCCTCGGAAAAATCGGCGTGTCCCGGCGTATCGAGCAGGTTGACGATGCGCTCCGCGTACGGAAACTGCATCACCGACGAAGTAACCGAAATGCCGCGCTCTTTCTCCAGCGCCATCCAGTCAGACGTTGCGTGGCGTGCCGCCTTGCGAGACTTGACACTGCCGGCCATCTGGATTGCACCACCGAACAGCAGCAGTTTTTCGGTCAGCGTAGTCTTGCCGGCGTCGGGATGGGAGATGATCGCGAACGTGCGCCGTCGGCGCATTTCGCTGCTGAGTTCGGTCATTGTGAGAAGCAATCGCCAATGGCGATTGGGAAGCGGAACAAGGGTGCGCATTGTAGCGGCGCATGTCGGGACGTGCGCGCTAGGGATTAAAAACGCTCGGCATCATCGCAGCAGCAGTTACACGAAAGCGCAATTTCTGCTACGCCGGTTGTTTGCTGCAGTAACGCTTGCCGGTCCGTGAGAGTCCAAAATCTTCTCACCCCTCCAACGGGTTCGGTGCCAACGCATCGAGCAACACATTGGCACGTCGCCGTGTCGTGAACGGCGACGTGCTTTTTTACGTTCGGCAACGCATTTCCGCAGCACAGTCCGATGGTCAGGCACCCGGCCGGATCTGAACGTTGCGCGATAGAAGGTATCAGTGGGCGAGTTCCTGCGCCCACCATGGCGCTGAGCGTGAGCAACTCACGATCCACTCGATCGGCGTTGCAACCGGAACATGCCCACATCGGTATCTTCAACGTCCACGGGAGCGAAAATGATGCTGTCGTGACTTGGCGTCACGCTGAAACTGATGTCTTGCATCAGCACGTTAAACTGGGTGATAACGCGATCCGCCCCATCCTCCGGATTGAATTCGTGCATCACGGCGCTGCGCACGCTGAGATCCGCCAAATACCAGATGCGCCCATCGACAAGCCGCCAGCCGTTGAACAGGTCCGTGGTTACTTTTGATGTCACGAACCGTTCGCCGCCACTGTCCAGCTCGTATCGATAGAGGCCGGCTTTTTCGAATGTCGTGTAGAGCACCGATCGCGTCGCCGGGTCGACCTGTAGGTAGGCGATACCCGACACCAGCGACTTGCGTGTCTCCTGCAGTGTTGCGGGATGCTGCACCTGGACCAGTTCGGCATTCCTGTCCAACTTGCCTACAGTGAACAGATACGTTTCCGGGTCCGGACCGTAAGTGCCGGATCGAATCTCCTCATCCGGGCGCGAGAGCACTCGCTGGCGTCGACTCGCCAGTTCGATCTCGATCAGCTTCCTTCCACTTGCGTTGCGCTGCATGGCCAGGATGCGCTTGCCATCGGGGCTCCACTGCGGGGAAAAAACTGCAGTGTCGGCGCGCTCGGTCAATTGCGTCGTCGCGCCGGTTGCCCAATCGTAGAGCCAGAGCTGCAACTGACCGCTGCGATCGGAAGCGAACACCAGGCGATCACCGGATGGAGATAACACAGGTGAAAAGTCGCTGCCGGTCGACGGTGCAAGCACACGCCGTTTGGAACCCGCGTTGAGTGGCAGCACGGTCAGCTTGTCTTGCGTACGCGTGATTTCGTAGACGATCGCGTCGCCCGTTTTACCTGCGTCCGGGTACTGTGCCGGACTGATACCGAGTGCCTGCAGACGACCGTCGTCCACATCGACGGCGTACAAGGAAGGCGCGCCTTGGTAGTTGGATGAGAAAACGAGCGTGCGATTGTCCGACGTCCAGGTGTAGCCATTGATGCGCGCCGACAGATGCGTCACCGCCCGCACTCCTCCTCCCTCCGCTGTCATCACATACAGGTTGCTGTGTGGTGAAACGCCTCGCCGGAATGCAATCCATTGCCCATTCGGGGAATAGCGAGGGTCGAGGTCCTGATCGTCGCCTGCACGTTCGTACTTCAGATCCTGTTTTTCCCCATTGTCGAGGTTCCACTTGAACAGAGTGAGATCGCCTTGAGCACCCCGACGCTCCGCGGAAATCAGGCTGCGACCGTCCGGCGTCCAATCGAAGTAGTTGTAGTTCGCGTTCTGGCACTTACCGATCTCGCTTTCGTTGCCGCCGAGACTTGGCGCTACGAACACTGCGCAATAATTTACCCCAATACGTTCAAACGCTATGGTCGTACCATCCGGTGACCAAACCGGTTGGGCTTCGGTATTCACGCCGCCGTCGGTCAAGCGGACGAGCTGAGATGGTTCAACTGAACGCACCACGAGACGCTCGGACTGGCTTTCGGGACCGAAAATCGAGAACGCAACCCGCGTGCTGTCCGGTGACAGATGGGGCCGATATTCCGCACCTGGATCCGATGTGAGCGCATGCAAGTCGGTGACTCGCCATGTCGACTCATCGGCGCTGTCCTGCACATGAACCTGCTTTGAGAACAATAAGGATGCGATCCCGATCGCGGCTACCGCAAATGCAAGTGCGATCCAGTTTTTCGAACTGCGCGAGAAGTACGACGGCGGAGATACTGTCATTTCCCGCGCGGATTGCTTGTCCTCCGCGTACACATCGTCTTCGTTGGCGGACAGTCCGGAAGTTCCTTCAACGAAAATCCCGTTTTCCGGACCTTCGAGTACCAGCACTTGCGCGATCAGACGATAGCCGACTTTGGGAATTGTCTCGATATAATTCGGTGGTTTGCTGTCGTCGGCGAATGCACGGCGTAATTCCTTGATCGCTTGCGTAAGCACATCCGGTGTAGTGAAGCGACCTGTCCACACGCGATCGAGGAGTTCGTCGCGTCTCACCGTCGCGCCTGCATGTCGAACCAGCTCGATGAGCACAGCAACGGCCTTGCTGGTCAGACGTGGCACATCCGGTCGCGTGACGATGCGCAACGCACCCACGTCGACGACATGCTCGCCGATGCGCAAGCGCAGGTTTGGCTGGCGCAATAATGCTTCCGTTTCGCGCTTTAGGGATATCTGCAAGTTCATGATTGCTGCATCTAGAAGTCCAAATGCCGAACCGCATCGGCAGCCGACAAGCCGCACTGCGAGCTCAGGCCTGCTGACATGCATACCACTCAGATCCTCACGCTACACCACACGCAGCAACTTGTCAGGAGCCATTGGTCGCACTACAGGACTCCGGTGCAGCGCCGCCTCCCGTCGCAACAATCTTTTCGCCAAAAGCGCGACAACATGGACCTCAGCACGGGTCAATGATGGGAAACAATTCGGCCTAAGCGATTGATGTTCTGAGAATTCATATTCTTATCAGACATTTTTCATCGCCATCTCAGGACTTCTCACCAACTGCACTACACGCTCCGAGCGTCATCGAATGCTCGAGCAGTTCATGGAAATTCACGATTCCTGTGTCAGCGAAACCGTCAGCAACGCCAATGTCAGCGCGTACGTCAGTGCGAACGTCAGCGCAAGGGTTAGCACAGGAGTTCAACCCACGTCGCTGGAAGTGACCATTGGTGGCGGTCGCGGCCCGGTCTATCGACATGCAGAGGGAAATACTGCAGCGCTATGGGTGCCACTGCATGGCCGTTTGCATGTTCTCGGAGACGCTGGCGGAATTGCCTTGCGTGCTGGAGAAATGCTCGTCTCTGATCCGGGTGAAAAAATTCTCATCAAGGGGCGCGGCGCTTGCCTTTGGGTGTCAATCATTGGGTCAAGGGATACCTGGGGAGAATTGATGGCAGGAATACTCGACCTGCCTCTGCCGGAATTCGATCTCATACCCGCACGCTACCCCGCAAGCCGGGCCTTGCGCCGCGCCGCACTTGAGTTGGTGCGCTCGTCATCAAGGTCGAGCGAGGTGCCGTTCAGAAAGTCCGCAGCTGCGCTCAAGTTCGCCGCGCTTGTCGCAGAGCTTCAGTGCGGGTTCGATCAATCGATCAGCCAATGCCCCGGCCGTACTCACGCGCAACAGCGCAACGTTTTTTTGCGCCTGCAGCGGGTGCGCAACTACATGGCGGTCAACTGTCATCTGGATCTGGATATCCTGCATCTGGCAAGCGTAGCCAACTATTCGCCTGGCCATTTCATTCGCGCGTTCACTGCAGCCTTCGGGAAAACACCCCACGCCGATCTGGTGGGTTTTCGACTGGAACGGGCGCTCGAGTTGATCAAGGTCGGTAACCTTGCAGTCATCGAAGTTGCAGTCGCTAGCGGGTTCGAGAACCGTAGCGCTTTCTCGCGATTGTTCAAGCAGCACTTTGGTGTAACGGCGGCGGCCATGCGTCGATCAGGCAGGCAAAAAAAGGCCGCAGCATAAGGGTCCTTGCAGTCGAACGACAGCCTGAGCTGGTGCCTGATTCCGACTTGCATTGGCCAGCGTTAGGCCCTTCGGACTCATGGCAATTTCCTGTCCTTTGTGAGAAGGAACTTCCACCCAGCGGGGCGGCATTCCCTTCGTATGCAACAACAAGTAACGAGCTACTTGGGACGCTCGTACTCCGAACAAGGAGTTATCCGATTGATGGCGCATGGTTTCGCGCAATTTTTGCAACGTGAATTGCTGGTTTTCGTCAACACAGTTTTTTTACGGTTTTTTTAATGTTTGCTCTTGGCGCCCACGATGTTTCGTCGAGGGCGGTTGCTCGTCGATCCAGGAGAAAATGAATGTCTAACAAATTGCTTCGCAACGCGATTCGCAGGGGCCTAGGTGGAATCGGAATCGCCAGCGCATCGGCGATGATCGCCCTACCGGCAGCCCCGGTCCATGCCCAAGACCAAGATGCGGCATCGAGCGAAAAGCTCGAGACCGTGGTCGTCACGGGTTCCCGTATTCGTCGCGTCGATATCGAAAACGCCAGCCCGGTGTTCGTCGTCGATCGCGCCCAGATCGAAAAGAGCGGCAAGCTCACCATCGGTGACCTGTTGCAGGAAACCCCGTCGATTGCCGGCGCGGCGACCAACCCTTCAGTGAACAACGGCGGTGGTACCGGTGCGTCGACGATTTCCCTGCGCGGGCTCGGTTCGCAGCGTACCTTGATCTTGATCGACGGTCGCCGAGTCATTTTCAGCGACGTCAACTCGATACCGTCCAGCATGGTCGAGCGCATCGAAATCCTCAAGGATGGCGCGTCCGCCATCTATGGGTCGGACGCGATCGGCGGCGTGGTGAACTTCATCATGCGCAAGAATTACCAGGGCGTCGAAGCATCGGCGTCGTACGGTATTTCGGATCGCGATGATGGCCAACGTCAGGGCTTCACGATGACGATGGGTCAGACCAGCGACCGTGGCAGCGTCGTCATCAGTGCCAACTACAACAAGCAGGAAAATGTCGCTGCCGCCAAACGCGAATTCTCGAAAGCGCCGTTGTACAACTACTTCGGCAGTGTGTTTGTGCTCGGTTCGGGAACCGTTCCTAACGGTCGTTACGTTGTACCGCGTACGACAGCCGTCAGTTTGGGTCTGAGCTGTCCCGGTACCGGCGCCAATGTGTCGGTGATCCGCATCGACGGCGCACCAGGAACCGCCGGCACCGATTTCCGTTGCTACATCGGCAGCGGTCCTGGCAACGACACTTTCAACTTCCAGGCGGCCGGCAATCTGGAACTGACCCCGCAGGAACGCGGCGGTATCTTCGTCAATGGCAACTACCGTATCACCGACAACGTCGAAGCTTACGTGCAGTTGCTGTACCAGAAGACCACCTCGCATGCGACTATCGCTCCGCTGCCGCTGATCTTCGGTGTCAATAGCGGCGTTATCCTGACGGCGGACAGCATCTACAATCCGTTCGGTGTCACTGTAGCCTCAGGCGGTCGCCGTCTTGAGGCGATCGGCAATCGGCAGACGAGCTTCGATACGGAAGTCAACTCGATCAATGGCGGCTTGCGCGGCAACTTCGGCGAATCGTGGACTTGGGACTTCAATGTCAAATGGGGTCGTCTGATTCAGAACAGCATTACTCAAGGACATTTCTTCAATGCGCGACTGGGTCCGGCTGTCGGACCCTCGTTCATCGATGCCAACGGCGTTCCGCGTTGCGGCGCTCCCGGCGCGGTCATTGACGGTTGCACGCCGATCAATCTATTCGGCGATTTCAACACGCCGGCCGGCCAACAGTCCTTGGCGGCGTTGCGTGCCCTCCAGGCAAATACGCTCGGGCATTTCTATTCAACCCAGCGTGAAGCCAATCTTGAACTCGCCGGCAATCTGTTCGAGCTGCCCGCCGGCCCGGTTGGTGTCGCAGGTGGTGTGCAGTACGTGCAGGACTACCAGTACTTTCGTCCGGATTTCGTTTCGCTGATCACCGATCCAAGAACGGGAAGCTGCCTGACCGATGCGGATAGCTGCGCATCGCCAAGTTTCGGTACCCTTAGTCGCAAGGAAGCGTATGCCGAAGTCCTGATTCCGATCCTCAAGGACGTACCGTTCGCCAAGGTCTTGAATCTCTCGCTCGGCGGGCGTTACTCGAACTACAGCGCGTTTGGTTCGACCACGAATGCAAAGATCAGTGTTGAGTGGCGTCCGATCGAGGACCTGCTGTTGCGCGGAACCGCTTCCGAAGTATTCCGCTCGCCGACCATCACCGATCTGTTTGGCGGGGTGGTGACCAGCGCAAATACCGTTCAGGATCCCTGCTCGGATCAATCGGCTGCGGTCCTCGCCGGCAATATTGCCTGCGCCGGCACCTCGTCGGGCTACCATCAGTTTGTGCAGCAGCCGCAAACGTTGCTTGGATCGAACGCGGCACTGAACCCGGAAACCGGACGCGTCTATACCTACGGTTTCGTCTACGATCCGAGTTGGCTGCCGGGCCTGTCGACCTCGCTCGATCTGTGGCGCGTGACCTTGCACAACACCATCGGTACGCTGGGTAGCCAGAACATCCTTGACCAGTGCTTCAACAATGGCCGTTTCTGCAATCTGTTCACCCGCGATCCCGCCACGGGCGAAGTTCAGTTCATCACGGATGTGACCCAGAACGTCGGACGTCTCGATACCAATGGCGTCGATATCGGTATCAAGTACCGCTTGCCGGAAATGGCGTGGGGCAACTTCCGCGTTGGCCTCGACGCGACCTACATCCAGAACAGCAACAACGAAAAGATCGAAGGCGATATCACGACTTCTTCGCATAACGCGGGTGGGTTTGTCGGTAGCGCAAAGGGCGGTGACGGCAACTACTCGCGCTGGCGCGCACTGGCCTCCGTCGACTGGAGTCTCGGCGCGTTCGATGCGTCGCTGCGTACGCGCTTCGTCAGCCGCTTCCGGTACGGTAATCTGTGTCAGGCGGCGGCTACCAGGTTGTGTGCCCGACCAATGATCCGACAGCGAATTTCTTCTCGAACGGATTCAAGTCGGGTGCCTACACCGTTCACAATGTCCAGTTCGGCTACAACCTCGATGCTCTGAACACACGTATCTCGTTTGGTGTGGACAACATTGGCGACAAGCAGCCGCCTTTGCTGTACCAGTACGCCTTCAACGGCAATACCGACGAGCGCACGTTCGACACCGTAGGACGTTACTACTTCACCAACATCAACGTGAAGTTCTAGCTCACGCATAGTGAGGTGACTCAAGGCCGCGTGGCGCAAGCCACGCGGCTTTTTTATTGGATCGCTCTCCGCCCCGGGCAATCGACGAGCGGCCTGCTAGATGGGCCCTGGCCCTGCATCTGGTCGCACCAAGAATCGACAACGGCGAGATCGGACTGCGGAACGGGCATGTACGTCAATTAACGTACGAGGAAGTTCGTTGACAAGGAAAAAATTTGGTTCTAGTCTGCAAGCGTCCAGTCAACGCGAGTCGATGGATCGCCAACTCGATGCACGATCAAGCGGCGATTGACTCCGCTGGGATCGCCGAACCTCGAAAGATGGAGGATGCATGCATATCCATGGCCGCTACGCCTCTCACGCGAACCGCCGCGCAGAACCTGACGCAGATTTGGGTTTCTCGTCGCGATCGGACTCTGTCACAGTCACGGTTGGTGGCGGCCGTGGATCCGTCTACCAGTATTCCGATGGTCTGCCCGGAGTCTGGATTCCACTGCATGGAACACTGCATGTGACCGCCGAGGAGTGCGCCGTAGATCTGAGGTCCGGCGAGATGCTCGTGTCCGAAGCGGATGAGAAACTGTTCGCAAGAGGCCGTGGTGCGGCACTCTGGGTCTTGCTCGTAGCTTCAAGAGAGACTTGGCAGATGCTGATGGCCAGTAGCCTCGATATGCCATTGCCCAAATTTGGCCTGATGCCGGCGGTTGTCAAAGTCGATTCGTCATTGCGCCGCGCCGCCGTGAACTTGGCGCGTCTGACACTGACATCCGGCAGCGATCAATTTGCGAAGGCGATGGCTGCATCAGAACTGGCGCGGCTTCTCGCCGACGTTCAAAACCGTTTCAATGCTCCGATTAGTTGTTGCCCCGGTCGAACTCTGGCTCAACGTCGGAATGTGTTTTTGCGTCTACAGCGGGTGCTCAACTACATGCAGGCGAACTGTCATCTCGATATAGAAACCGACAATCTGGCGCGCATGTCCAACTACTCGACCTGTCATTTCATCCGGGCGTTCAGCGCAGCGTTTGGACAGACACCGCACACGGTCCTTGTCGAGTATCGATTGGCTCGGGCATGGCACTTGTTGCAGGCAAGCGATCTTGCAGTCGCCGAAGTCGCGATGGCAAGTGGTTTCGACAACCGCTGCGCTTTTTCCCGACTGTTCAAGCGTCGCTACGGCATCAACGCCAGCGAGCTGCGCTTGCAGTCAGGCGCATCGGTACGCATGCCAGCCAGGTCGTATCCTGTTGCGCGGTATCCAGACTTGTTGGCAAAAAGCACGATACATCACCCACGAATACGATCAAGCGCAAGCATCCAGCAGCACTCCGCGTGACCCGGCCCCATCGCGAGGTCATTCCGGATACGCCATCAAGGTCTGATTGAAGCGCAGCGTCAGACCAACCTTCCGTCGCCACGGTGTTCAATCCCGTCGGTTCGAGACCGCACAAGAAATCCGGTAGCTGCGATCCTGCGCGCGTGTTGTCCTCTGTTGCAGGGTATGCCGCCAAGGCCACTTCAGCGTCGCTCCATCGCCGTCTGTTGTGGGCGTCGTTTGCTGATATGTGGCATTGCGACCGAGCTCGTTCTGCGGACATCCAGAAAACTAGACGATGTTGTCGAGGAAATTCTGGTTTCTGAAATCCGTGTCATGCCGTACACAGATGGAATGGTAATCCGAGGTCACTATGCAGCAGAGCGTGCGCGCGCTGAATTGAGCGCAAGGGCGCGGCTCGCAACTCCTCCCGGCACCTTGGACGTGATAGTCGGAGGAGGTCGCGGAGCGACATACCAATATCCAGCTGGAGCGGCAGGCGTCTGGATTCCGCTGCATGGTCGTCTTCACGTCTGTGATGACGACATGACGTTCTCGCTGTGTTCCAACGAACTCCTCGTCACGGATGCCCGTGGCGAGGTATCGGCAACAGGCCGAGGCACCGCGCTATGGGTGGCAGTCATCGGATCGTGTTCGACATGGCACAGGCTCATGGCGCAAACACGGAGATTTCCCTCGACCGAACCCGGACTTATACCGGCGCGCCAGTGCGCGGGTCGACCCTTGCGTCGCGCGGCCGCGCAGCTGGCGCGTATTGCCTTGCAGACAGGTGCGCACCAGGACATCGGCCGCAGAGAGGTTTTGGCCACCAGACTGGTCAATGCGATCGCGGAACTACAGGAAGAATTCGATCCACTCATCAGTCAATGTCCCGGACGCACACGAGCGCAGCGGCACAATGTTTTTCTGCGGCTGCAGCGGGTACGAAATTACATGGCTGCGAACTGTCATATCGATATGGACATAGAGCACCTGGCGCGCATCGCCAACTTTTCGCCCTGCCATTTCATTCGCGCGTTCAACGCTGCGTTCGGAACTACACCTCACGCCGCATTGGTCGCATTTCGACTTGAGCACGCGCGCGAGTTGCTACGGCTAAGCGATCTTGCCGTTGCCGAGGTCGCGATGGCCAGTGGATTCGGGAATCGCTGCGCTTTCTCGCGATTGTTCAAACGCCATTACGGGGTCACAGCGGTTGCGATGAGGGATCGTTCCCGCGCACGCATTCCCGAAGCCGCGTGAAATCCGAACCGCGAGAACAACTCTCCGGTTCGCTGGTGTAACCCCCGTTCAACCATGCATGACTCACGATCGGATGCCTGCAAATAGGGCATGCCTCCGTTCGCGTATCCGTGCGCGGTCGCGCAATTCCGGCAACTCCGTTTGCGGTTTCAAGTCAACGCGATCGCCCAACAATTTTTTAAGGTTGCATCTTGGCGTCCCCACATGTCGTGGGGACGGTTGATGATGGTATCTGGAGAGAATAAATGTCTAACACACTGCTCCGTACAGCGATTCGCAAGGGGTTGAGCGGTTTTGGCGTGGTCGGCGCTTCGGCGTTGGTCGGTCTGACTGCCGCGCCGGTCTTCGCGCAAGACCAAGATGCATCGAGCGAAAAGCTCGAGACCGTGGTTGTCACGGGTTCCCGTATTCGTCGCGTCGATATCGAAAACGCCAGCCCGGTGTTCG
>JBDTOS010000002.1:0-25575 GCA_039933095.1 Dokdonella sp. | reverse complement strand
CGTAAAGACCGCGCTGCTGGTGCGTGGCGAAAAGCAGAAAATCACCAAGACCCATATCGTTCGATTTGTGCGAGTCGCGCACTCCCTGGGCTTCACGCCTTACATGAAGGACGGTGACGAGTTCGTGGAGTTGCAGGCGACAGGAGGGGACTCGAACGCCGAAGCCGACGAGGCCAAGCCGGAACGTCGACGTGCAGGCCAGGGTCCTGGACAACATTGAATTTCAAACCGATCGAGAGAACGCTCATGAAAAATACCTTGGTGACGAAGGCGTTGTGGTCCGCGACTGTTGCGGCATTTGCCCTGTTGTGCGCTGGCGCCATCGCGCGCGACGTGCGCGATGGCAAGGTCGATATACGGCCCGCCAAAGGCGACGACAAGTTCGAAGTCAACGGCTTCATCATGGGCAAGGCCCAGTTGTTCGGCTATATCAGTGACCTCAAGGCTAATGAGGGACTCAAGACCGTTGTATTCAAACTTAGCTCGCGAGGGACTGCCGAGCAACGTCGTGCGGTCGGCTCGATTGCACGCACGCTTGATGTCGAGGCCGTCGATGAGGACGGTAACGATTTGAAGGCACTTGCGACACCGCCGCCGCCTGCCGCCCCCGCAGTTCCTGCAGCTCCGGCAGCTCCAGCCGCGCCAACTCCGCCAGCACCTGTGGATGGCGTGGAACCGCCGGCTCCACCTGCGTCTGACGACAAGGACGGTTGACGAACGATCTCGGGGCGGCTCGTGATGCCCCGCGCACCTGCTAGTGCGGGGTATCCTGAACTCGTTGCAACCGGGCTGTGAACCCGAGCCGATCGGGGTTGTCGAATGCGGCTTCGCACGATCGGAACGACCCCTTGCCCTCACGTTTGCTCCTTGTCTCGTTCGCGGGTCTCGCAGCCACTGCAGCATGTCGCCTCGCAACGGCTGCAAATCCCTTCATTGAATGGCGCGATCGGTTGTTCGATGTTGCGCCGGTTGATCCACCGCTGGCCAGTGTCGCAGCGGATGAATCGCTGGTGCTCGGCTGGCGACGCGCGCAACGTTTCCTCATCGATGCCAAGTCGCCTGAAGGCGACTTTCCGCCGACAGGTCGCAGCCACTACCGGTTGATCGAACTGCCGCGCGAGGTCGAGCATGTCGCGATCCGCCTGCAAGTCCTGACAACCCGTCAGCGTGGCCAGCGCGGCAACACGATGTTTAAGCCCATCATTCATGTCTGGAACGATGATGGACACCCGCGTCCCGCGATCGAGGTCAAGCCCCTGCTGGTCGATATCCGACCGTTTCGACGAACGCGATTGCTCGCCTGCATGACGATGGACAACGTACGTCGCTTCGCCATCGTGACTGATCCGTCACTGGTCGGGAAATATTTCGAGTCTGCAGCGCGCGACAAGGTCGAAGCGCCGACGAAAGATGGATTCTATTACTCGACCGGAGCGGTCAAGCTCCACTTGCCATTTGCAGCGTTTGGCGAGATGGTGATCGAGGCGACTCCGGAAAAGAAATCCGGCGAAGGATGCTGAGTCGCGCGCGTGTCTATGGGCCGCCCTTCAATGGGACGCGCTTCAATGAGTCTGGCCACCGACTACCTCATCATCGACCGGCGTCGTTGCAGCGCATTCGATAGCTGCGCGCACGCCGGTCAACATTGCGCTCAGCGCCATGCTTGGTTGGCCGGGATGATTGCGCGCCTGGGCGGGCAGCCATGGCACATGCATAAATCCGCCGCGCATTGTTTCAGCACGAGGACTCCTTTTCGACAAAAGATCACAGACCAGATAAAAAACCTGGTTGCACACGTATGTGCCGGCGCTAAACGACGCCGTGGCTGGAATCCCCCTGGCGCGAATCGCTGCCAGCATCGCCTTCACCGGCAATTGCGAGAAATGGGCAGGCAGTCCGCCAGCGACCACCGGCGCATCGATCGGTTGCGCGCCGGCGTTGTCGGCGATGCGCGCGTCGATCAGGTTGATCGCGACGCGTTCGAGTGACAATTCTGCGCGACCGCCAGCCTGTCCAAGGGCGAGCACTACTGCGGGATGCAACTCGTCGATCCAACTTGCGAGCAAGGTTCCGGTCTCGCCAAACACAACCGGCAGAATGCGGCCGACGACGCGATGTCCGGCAATCGACTTGCGATCGAGCCGACGCACGATTTCCTTCGACGGATTGATGCGTTCGCCGTCAAACGGCTCGAAGCCGGTGATCAGCACAACCGGTTCGATTGTGGCGCGTTTGCCGGCACGTCGCGCAGTCATCGGAAAACCAGTACTGCCATCAGGCCGATGTTGACGACCAGCAGCGCCAGTGCAGTCGCGAACTGGGCGCGAATCACGGCGTATTGATCATCGAGTTCGAGCAGCACCGCTGGCACGATGTTGAAATTCGCCGCCATCGGTGTCAGCAAGGTGCCGCAGTAGCCGGTCAACATGCCAAGCGCACCGAGCGAGGCTGCTTCGGCATGGTGACCGTTGATGAGCAGCGGCAATCCAATGCCGGCCATCATGACCGGAAATGCCGCGAACGCGTTGCCCATGATGATCGTGAACACGACCATGCCGAATGCGAAGGCGAGCAGGCAGGCGTAGCGATTGTCGACCGGAATCGCCGCGCTGACGAGTGCGCTGATTGCATCGCCGACTCCGGTGGCGGCGAACACGCTACCGAGCGTTGCCAAAACCATCGGCAGCAATGCGGCCCAGCCAAGGGCATCGAGCAGGCGGCGTCCTTCGCGCATCGATTGGGAAAATGTCGAGCGCGTTACCCGCAACGCCGCGAGCAAGGCGACGACGCAAGCGATACCAAGCGCAATCAGAGTGGTTTGTCTTGCATCGATCAGCGCCGTATTGCCCCAGTGCAAATAGCCTGCGGTCAGCACGATCAGCAAGGTGACCAACGGGATCAGCAAGGCCGGTCCGAACAGGCGATTGCCGAGCCGACTTGCGGACGCCTGGCGCGCGTCGACGGAACTGGACTCGTCGTTTGCGCCACGCAGGCCGCTGTGGCGCGCGGCGAGGAACCCTAGCGCGAGCACGCCGACCCCCATCGCTTGAGCCGGCAGGCGATTACCTGAATCGGCAAGTGTGAGAATCGATCCGCCAAACAGGAACGGGCAGGCCAGAATCGCCCAGAAGCATGCCATCGTCCAATGTCGTTCGCGTGCGTTGAACCACGCGCCACCCAGCAGCAGCGCGCCGACCAACCAGTAGATGTGTTCAATCCGCAGCATTGGCTGAATCCGTCTGCGGCGATTCGTCAGTAGGTCTCAATGACCGTTGAAACCACCACACCCGCAGCGCATGCAGGATGAATGCAGCGATCGCAGTAGGGGCCGCCCATAGCGCGATCGACAAGGGGCTGAGATGGATACCCTGTGATTCGTAGAAACTCTGGATCAGCAGCACCGCTCCGATCGCGACGAATACATCCTCGCCAAAGAACAGGCCGACGTTATCGGTTGCTGCGGCCATCGCGCGCACGCGCTGGCGTTGATCGTGACTAAGTGTCCCGACATTGCGTTCGGCCGCCGCCTCGCTCATTGGCGCAACCAACGGACGTACGGTTTGTGCGTGGCCGGCGACATTGATCAGCCCGAGCATGCTCAAAATCTGACGCACGCCGAGATACGAAATCAAGAGACGCGCCAGCGTCAATCCACGAAATCCGGCGATCCAGTCGCGCGCGCGTTCGCGCAGACCGGCGCGTTCCAGAATACCAATCACCGGCAGGGTCAACACGAATAGAAGCAGCGCGCGATTGCTGACAAAGGAAGTCCCGAGCTGGGCGAGCAGATCGGACACCGACATGCCCGCGCAGAGGCCGCTGACTAGCCCAGCGATCACGACCACGAGAACAGGATTCTTGCGCCATGCAAAACCGGCGACGACGACGGCGACACCGAGCAACGGCCAATAGTTGATCAGTGTCGTCATGAATCCGCCGCAGCGTGTAGATCGAGTCCTTGCACACGGACGTTCGCAGTGGCGAACGTCGCGCGCAAGTGGCGGGCAAATGCGACCGCATCAGCACCATCGCCATGCAGGCAGATCGTGTCGGCGTGCAGCTCGATGAGCGCGCCGTCGGCAGCGATGATTGGTTGCCCCTGTGCGATAGCCAGAGCCTGCGCAACAGCATCGTCGACCGAGTCGATAACCGCGTTGGCCTGGCTGCGTGGTACGAGGGAGCCGTCCGCGCGATCGAGGCGATCGGCGAAGGCCTCGTGTGCGACGCGCAAACCGGCACGCTCACCGGCGCGCGGCAACTCACTTCCGGCGAGGCCGATCAGGATCAAGCTCTGATTAAATGCGCGGACCGCATCGGCAATCGCGTCGGCCAGCAGCGGATCGCGTGCAGCCTGGTTGTAGAGCGCGCCGTGCGGCTTGACGTGCACGAGCGCGATGTCTTCTTCTTTCGCAATGGCCGCGATCGTTGCGAGTTGCGAGCGAATAAGCTTGGTTATCTCGCTCTTTTCCAATGCGAGATCGTGCCGTCCAAAGTGTTCACGATCGACATAGCCTGGATGCGCGCCAGCAGCGACGCCATGTTCGCGACACAGGCGCAGCGTGGCACGCATGCTCGCCGTGTCGCCGGCGTGTGCGCCGCAGGCGATGTTGGCAGAACTGATCAGCGGAATGATCGCCGCATCGTTGCCACAGCCTTCACCGAGGTCGCAGTTGAAATCGATCCGGCCGTGCGGACGCATGTTCGGCGGCGGAATCAGTTACCGGTAGGCGCCCGATGACCGGGGCTCGACTTGTCAGGCATTGGCGCCGGTTGCCAGAATTTCGCCTCGGGCGCGCCGCCGAGCATCTGCGCACGCACCAGTGGAATTGGCGGGCCGCCATAGCTCAGGAACTGGTCGTGGAAGGCCTTCCATGCGTGGTGACCACCGCGCATGGCGGTCCAGTCCTCGCGCAGCTGCATGATCATGAGCTTACCCATCGTGTAGTTCAGATAGGCCGGATCGTAGGTTCCGCGCGCCGCCTGCTGGCGCGCATTGCCGGGGTCCTGAAGGGCCTTGTCCTTGAACATGTGCTCGGACTCGGCGACGGTCATGCCGCCGGTATGCAGGCCGATCGCCGAGAGGTAGCGCACATCGCGTAACAACGCGGCGCTCAACTGGCCGATATGGGTTTCCGGTGTGCCGCCGCCGACACCGGCATCGAACATCATTTCTTCCGTGTAATGCGCCCAGCCTTCGGCAAACGCATAGCCGACGAACAACTGGCCAAACTTCCAGCTCGCGCGATTGGCATGCAGGAATTGCAAAAAGTGCCCCGGCCATACTTCGTGCGCCGAGGTGAACAGCAGTCGTGATTTGCCGGGGATATAGGCCTGCTGCTCGGACTTCGACCATTTCGGATCGGGCGGTGCGATGTAATACACCGACGGCAGATTTTTTTCGTATGGTCCGGGAATTTCGATATAGGCAAAGTTCCAGCGATTGAATGGCGGCGCTTCGGCCACCTTTGCTTCCTCGGTGCCCGGAATCGTCACCAGATCGTGGTCGATGATGAATTGACGCAATCCGACCAACTGTTTGCGGGCCCCTTCCACCGCGCCACCTTCGGGTTTGTCAGTGTTCGCCCTGGCGACGCAGGCTTGCAGCGATTTACCGGGCACGTAGGCCTTGCATGCCGCGTTCATCGCAGCCAGATTGCGTGCGAGGTCAGCTTCGCCGATCGCCTTTAGCTGATCCAGCGGAATATCGACGAGTTCTGTTGCACGCAGCATTTTCGAGAACTTTTCCGCACCCAACGCAAAGGCAGCCGTTGCATGTGGTTTCTGTGATTTGAACCAGACGGCGATGTCCGCAGTCGCCTTGATCGCCGCAGCATTCGCCTCAGTGAAGTGCTTGTGCAGTTCGGGATTGGCGACCGAAGCGAAAATACCCGGCACATCCTTTTTGTAAAACTCCGCGAAGCCGCCGAAGGTGTTTATGCCAAGCTCGACGTACGACACCGGCAGCGGAAGTTTCAGGTTTTCGCGCATCTGCGCGATGGCCTGCGGCAGCGCTTCCTCGAACTTGACGAACGCAGCCATGCGCGTTTCCAGCGATGCATACGGCCGGGTCAGATACATGCTCGGCGACATATCACCGGAATAGAACGACGGATTCGAATAGGCGAATCCCGAGTCCTCGAGCCAGAACAATTGACCGTCGATCACGGCCAGCATGTAATCACGCTGGAAACGCCGGTTCGCATCGAGTTGATCGTTGCCGTACGCCGCGACCGCATCGCGCTGTGTGTGAAGCCAGTGCGCAGTTTCTTCGAGCCCGGCCTTGCTGTAGTCCGGCAACTTGCCGTCGTACTCGTGCTTCCCGGCGCTGGCGGCCGAGGTCGGGTAGCGCTCGAAGTACCCGGCGATGAATGCATCGACCGTCGCCTGCCAATGATCGACTGCCGTATCCGACTGTGCGCTGACCGCCTTGGCCGGTTCAGTCGCAGGCATTGCTGTGCGCACCGGCTGACAAGCCGCGCATATACCGAGCACGGCGACGACTACAATCAATTCGCGAATTGGACGCATTGGACTACTCCAGCAGTGAGGCCATGGATTTTCGGCAGCCGTGAGACTAGGCAATCGCAGCGGTCGGCGCAATGCGCAGGCAATTCCCCAAGTCAGCGTGGGCCTGTCGCGATCGCGATGCGGGCAAGGCGTTGGCGTTGTTCGCGAGCCAGGCGACGTGCGTCTTCATGAGTGCAAGGTGCGAAGCGCACGACGTCACCCGTGCGGAGTTGTGCGAGGCGTGGCCGATCTACGGCAATGCAGTGGCCGATCCTTGGATAGCCGCCGTGGGATTGTGCGTCGGCCAGTAATACGATGGGCTTTCCATCGGGCGGCAATTGCACCGTTCCCGGCATGACCGGCTCGGATATACGACTGTTGGCATCGAGCTCCTTCGTTTCACGCAAACGCAAAGTCAGCCCTTGCAAGCGCAGACCTTGGCGATTACTCGCGGCATCGACTTTCCACTCGCCTCCATAAAGAGAATTGGGGTCGGCTACGGCATCGTGTCCGGGCAACAGGCGAATCAAAGCGGGCACAGAGAAATCGAGGTCCGGGACGGAGTCTATCCAGCGCGAATCGATATGCAGGTACTCACGTGTCATGGTCGCCGAACCCACCGGCAACACATCGCCGCTCGCAAGCGCGCGACCTTGCCAACCGCCGAAGCCGGCACGCAAGTCAGTGCTGGCGTTGCCGAGGCGCACATCAACATCAAAGCCGCCAGCGATGGCGAGATAAGCGCGAACTCCGTTGCGGCAATGCCCGAAGCTGAGTTCACTCGCGGCAGGCAGATCAACGTATCGCCAGCCTGGAATCGCGATGTCGCCGACGAACGCGTCGATTGTTGCACCGCAGATCGCGATACGAGTCGCTTGCTCGAAGCGCACCCGCGGACCCTTCAATGTCATTTCGAGTACAGCATGCTCGGGATCATTGCCGACCAGCAGATTCGCGACAGTGAACGAATACGGATCGAGCGCACCCGATGCGCCGACGCCAAGATGGCGGTAGCCGCTGCGTGGACCGGCCTGCACGCTCGTCAGCAAACCTGGTGCGAGGACGTGCACGCTCATGCAGTTGCACCGCGTGGTTGATCAACCGCGACGAAGCGCACACGATCGCCGGGTGCGAGCAAAGCTGGGGGATCTCGCGCTGAATCGAACAGTACGGCATCGGTACGTCCGATGATTTGCCAGCCGCCTGGGCCGGAGCGCGGATAGATTCCAGTCTGCGCCCCAGCGATGCCGACGCTGCCCGCAGCGACGTGCAGACGCGGTGTCGCGTGACGCGGCGTAGTCAACGCCTCGTCCAAACCCATCAGGTATGGAAACCCGGGCAGGAAGCCGAGCATGGCGACGCGGTATTCGACGGCGCAATGATGTGCGATGACGTCCGCAATTCTCAATCCTGCATGGGTTGCGACGGCGTCGAGATCGGGACCGTCCGTGCCGCCGTAAGTCACCTTGATGACATGGCTGCGGCCGTTGACCGCCGATGGACATCGGTCGTCCGATTCAAGGTTCTGCGCAGCGATCCATGTCCGCGCCTGTTTCAGCGGATCATCGCCACTTTCCAGCGCGGCAATGTCAATGCACAAGGCCAGGGTTGCGTAGGCCGGAATGATATCGAGCAGCCACGGCGGACGCCGAGCATTGAGATCTGCGGCGAGGCGGTGGACGCGCGCGTTGGTTGCGTCATCGAGGTCATTACCGAGACGCAGCAGCAGTGCATCTTCGCCGAGCGATTCGATCGAGAAATTCGTGTTCACGCGCCGAGCGAATCGCGCAACAGGACAATGCGTTCGTGTAGATCGACTGGCACGTATGGTTTTGTCGCGATCCGTCCCCAAACTGGCGCAGGCCATGCCGGATCATTCTCGAAACGAGCGATGACGTGCACATGCAGCTGCGCCACGACATTGCCGAGCGCGGCGACGTTGAGCTTGAGTGGCTGGAACGCGCGTTTGAGCAGGCGTGCGGAACGATCAATTTCGTCGGTCAATGCATGGCGTTGCGCTGGATCGAGATCGATCAGATCACGTGCGCCAACTACTCGCGGAATCAGAATCAACCACGGATAATTACTGTCATTCATCAGCCTTAGATCGCTCAGCTCGAACTGCGCAAGCGGAGACGAATCGCCGATCAGGCGTGGATCAATGACGAAGTCACCGCTCATGTTCATTTGCCGAGATGTTGTTCGAGGAAGCGCAGCGAGCGTTGCTCGGCGAGCTGCGCGCTTTCGGCGTCATAGCTCGCTCTCATGTCGCAATTGAACCCATGGTCGGCTGGATAGGCGAATACCTCGGCGTTCGGAAGCTCTTGGCGATGGCGTTCGATGGCTGCCGCCTGAATGGATGCATCGCGCTCCCCGAAATGAAATTGCACCGGCGCGCGCAAAGGCTCGGAAAAATATTGCGTGTTGCGTGAGCCGTAGTAGCTGACCGATGGAAATCCCAAACGTGTCACGGCGAGAAACGCGATCGTGCCACCCCAGCAATATCCGACGCAGCCAATCTTGCCGGCCGAACTGATCGCTTCGGCGGCACTGGCGATATCTTCGACGGCGATGTCGAAACCGAGCTCGCCAATCAAGTTGTGGCCTCTTTCGATACCCTCGGCGTCGTAACCAAGCTCGACTCCGGTTTCGAGATGATCAAAAAATGCAGGCGCGATGGTCGTGTAGCCGTGAGTCGCGAAACGGTCGGCAACGGCCCGGATATGCGCATTGACGCCAAAGATCTCCTGCGCAACGACGATGCCGCCTTTTGATTTGCCAGTCGGTTCGGCGACATAGGCACTGATGCACTGCATGCGTGTCGTATTGAGATGAATCGTTGTGCCCACAACCCGCTCCGGCATTTGGAAAACGAGCAAAGTGTAAACTCTCGCGTCCTTTTCAGCGTTCCGCAATCCATGTTGCCGATTCAATCCAGCGCGCCCAAAGTCGGTTTCGTCAGTCTTGGTTGCCCCAAGGCGCTGGTCGATTCCGAGCGCATCCTCACCCAGTTGCGCATCGAGGGTTACGAAATCGTGCCGAGTTATTCGGCCGCCGATGTGGTCGTCGTCAATACCTGCGGTTTCATTGACGCGGCCATCAAGGAATCGCTTGATGCGATCGGCGAGGCACTGGAAGAAAACGGCAGGGTTGTTGTCACTGGTTGTCTTGGCAAGCGCGCCGACCTGATACGTGAAGCTCATCCAGACGTACTCGCGATCAGCGGTCCGCAGGACTACGCGAGCGTGGTCAACGCGATTCATGAAGTGCTTCCGCCGAAACACGATCCGTTTATCGACCTGGTGCCACCCGTCGGGATCAAGTTGACACCGCGCCACTATGCGTACCTGAAGATTTCCGAAGGCTGCAATCATCGCTGCACGTTCTGCATCATTCCGTCGATGCGCGGCGATCTGGTTTCGCGGCCGATCGACGAGGTGCTGATCGAAGCGGAAAAGCTTGTCGCCAGCGGCGTCAAGGAGTTGCTCGTCGTTTCGCAGGACACCAGCGCCTACGGCGTTGATCTGAAATACGCGGCGCGCGATTGGCGCGGCAGGAGCCGTCGAACCCGTATGACGGAACTATGCGACGCGCTTGGCGAGCTTGGCGTCTGGGTACGCCTGCATTACGTGTACCCGTATCCGCATGTCGATGAGGTCATTCCGCTCATGGCCGCTGGACGCGTGCTGCCGTATCTCGATATTCCGTTCCAGCATGCAAGCCCGCGCATCCTGCGGTTGATGAAACGCCCCGGTGCAGTCGACAAGACTCTGCAGCGTATTCGTGCGTGGCGTGAAGGCTGTCCCGACCTGACCATTCGCAGCACGTTTATCGTCGGCTTTCCCGGTGAGACCGAAGCGGAGTTCGAGGAATTACTGGCGTTTCTCGAAGAAGCACAACTCGATCGAGTGGGATGCTTTGCCTACTCGCCAGTCGCGGGTGCGAAGGCCAATGAACTACCGGAATCGCTGCCTGAGGAAATCAAGCAGGAGCGCCTTGAGCGCTTCATGCAAACGCAGGCTGCGATCAGTGCGCAGCGTTTGCAGGCAAAGATCGGACGCCGCATCCAGGTGCTGGTCGATACGGTCGACGATGACGGTGCCATTGCGCGTTCGTTTGCCGATGCACCGGAAATCGATGGTGTCGTGCATGTCGTCGATGGTCAGAGCTTGAAAGCGGGACAATTCGTCGATGTAACCGTGATCGATGCCGACGAACACGATCTGGTCGCGGAGTGTGCATTGTCGGTATTGCCCGCCTGACGCAATTCATCAGACAGCAAGGAATCCCATGATCACGGTTCACCATCTCGAAAACTCACGCTCGCAGCGCGTGCTCTGGTTACTTGAAGAACTGGGCGTACCGTACCAAGTCGTCCGCTACGAGCGCGATCCAAAAACGATGCTCGCACCTGCGGCGCTGAAGAAAATTCATCCGCTTGGCAAGTCGCCGGTCATCGTTGACGGCCAGCACGTGATTGCCGAAACCGGGGCGATCGTCGAGTACCTTGTCGATCGTTATGGCGAGGGTCGGTTGATTCCTGCTCCGAACACGGCTGACCGCCTGCGCTACACCTATTGGCTGCACTACGCGGAAGGTTCGGCGATGCCTCCGTTACTGCTGAAGCTGATTTTTGATCGCGTACGCACGGCACCGATGCCGTTTTTCGTGAAGCCTGTGGCGCGCGGTATTGCCGACAAGGTCGGCAATTCGTTCATCGAGCCGCAGATCAAGCTGCATCTCGACTACATGGATGGGGAGATCGAAAAGACCGGCTGGTTCGCGGGACGAAGTTTCACCGCAGCCGACATCCAGATGAGCTTTGCAATCGAAGCCGCCAATGCGCGCGTCGGTTTGGCGAAGCATTGGCCGAACCTGCACAAGTATCTCGAACGCATTCATGCACGACCTGCGTATCAGCGTGCGCTTGAGCAAGGCGGTCCCTACGATCTGCTTGCCTGATTGAACCCGCGTGCGCCTCAACAAATACATCGGCGAAAGCGGCTTGTGTTCGCGGCGCGAGGCGGATCGGCTGATCGCCGAAGGGCGCGTTACCCTCAACGGCGAGCCAGCCAGAACCGGCGACCAGGTCGCTGACGGCGATGAGGTGCGTGTCGATCAAGTTCAATTGCGACCACGCGTCGTTGCCGTTGGTACGCGTCAACACGTGTACATCGCGTTGAACAAGCCGGTCGGCATTACCTGCACGACCGAGTCCGGCGTCAAGGGCAACATTGTCGACTTCATCGACCATCGCGAGCGTATCTTTCCGATCGGGCGCCTGGACAAGGACTCCGAGGGATTGATCCTGCTTACCAGCAATGGCGATATCGTCAATGAGCTGTTGCGCTCGGAAAACGGCCATGAGAAAGAATACCTGGTTGGCGTCAATCAAGCGGTCACCAACGAGTTTCTGTCAGCGATGGCACGCGGCGTGCGCGTACGCGGCGAGATTACCAAACCATGCCGGACTGGCAAGATCGCGCGCTACGGCTTTCGCATCGTGCTGACCCAGGGACTGAACCGACAGATACGCCTGATGTGCGAGGCGCTCGGATACAAGGTCAAACAACTGCGCCGGGTGCGCATCGTCAACATCAAGCTTGGCGTGCTGCGCATCGGCCAGTGGCGCAATCTGACCGATGCAGAGTTGCGCGGTCTGCTGCCGGAGCGCACGCGCTGGTAGCCGGGACCGCAGGTGTCGCGATCGTACTGACCTGGAAGCGCAGACCTATTAGCGCAATGCGGAGTTGTCCCAGCCTGGACGCGGTGCAAAACGCTCGCCGTGGCGGGCGGCCAGTTTTGCCAGTCGCGCTTTGACGGTTTCCACTCCGGTTTCGCGGATGTACTGGATCGGGCCACCACGGAACGGCGCAAATCCTGTTCCGAAGATCACTCCGGCATCGCACAGATCGGCATCATCGACGACGCCGTCGTGCAAGCAGGCGACCGCTTCGTTGATCATCGGCAGGATCATGCGATCCTCGATATCGTCGGGCGCCTGATATTTGGCATCGATTTCTGGCTTGATCGGCTTGCCGTTCTCCCAGCGATAAAACCCTTCGCCGGTTTTCTTGCCGCGCTTGCCGGCTTCGAGCAAGGTGTCCAGGCCCGGCGGGATCTCGAGGCCAAGAAACGGGCCAAGCTCCTTGCCAACCGATGCTGCGACATCGAGGCCGACTGTATCGGCTAGTTCAATCGGCCCCATCGGCATGCCGAATTTTTTCGCCGCCTTGTCGAGCACCGGCCCGGGCACGCCCTCCTGATACATGCGCATGGATTCGAGCAGGTAAGGCATCAGGATGCGATTGACAAGGAAACCCGGTGTCCCTGCGACGGGTACGGGCAACTTGTCGATTGCCTTGCACAGCGACAGCATGCGTTGCTCGATTTGCGCATCGAGCTTGTCCTGGCGTACGACCTCAACTAACGGCATCAAGGCAACCGGATTGAAATAGTGCAAGCCGAGAAATCGCTGCGGTTGCGCGACGACGCTGCGCAGTTCGGTCAACGGAATGCTTGAGGTATTGGTCGCCAGAATCGCCGAGGCCTGCATCTGTGGTTCGAGTTTCTTGTACAACTCTTCCTTGGCTGCGCTGTCTTCGAAAATCGCCTCGATCACCAAATCTGCACTGGCGACGCCACTGCCTTCGACATCAGGCTTGAGGCGAGCCAGTACCGGATCAATTCGATCTGCAGTCCTGAGTTTCCTGACGAACATGTCTTTCGCGCGATCGAGCGCCGGCTGGATGTATTTCAGCTCACGATCCTGCAGGGTCACTTCGAAGCCCTTGAGCGCGCACCACGCCGCAATATCGCCGCCCATGACACCAGCGCCGACGACATGGATGCGGCGAATACCGGATGCGTCCTTCTTGCCGAGCCCCTTCAGACGTTCCTGAAGGAAATACACGCGAATCAGGTTGCGGCAAGTCGGTGACTTCGAAAGTTTGGTCACCGCGCGCGCCTCAAGATCAAGCCGCCGGGCGATACTGGATCCACCGCGTCGCCACAATTCGATCAATGCAAACGGGGCAGGGTAGTGCTCGGGACGCGCCTTGGCGGCGGTCTGTTTGCGAATCATCGGTGCCAGAATCTGCCGCGCCGGCCAGATATTGGTCGCCCACGCGAGCATGCGCTGCGATAGCGATCGGGCGCGCGGGCGTTGAATCACTTCCTTCGCCGCACCGAGCAACTGATCCTGATCGACAATCCGGTCGACCAAACCGAGTACCTTGGCGTTCTGTGCCGACGCGGCTCGGCCGGTCAACATCAAATCCATGGCATTCGGTGCGCCAATCAATCGCGGCAGACGTGCGGTACCACCCCAGCCGGGAACGATGCCGAGCTTGATCTCGGGTAGTCCGATTCGTGTCGAGGGATCGCTGCTGGCGATACGAAAACGACAGGCCAGCGCCATTTCGGTCCCGCCACCCATGCAATGGCCATGGATCGCGGCAACGGTCGGGCAACGCAGGCGGGCGAGGCGCTGGAAAACGCGCTGGCCATTGCGAATTTGATCCTCAACGCTACCGGTTCTTTCGAAATCGGCGAACTCGTTGAGATCGGCACCGACGACGAAACCGGCTGCCTTGGCGGAATGAATGATCACGCCGCGAGGTGGCTCGAACGACAGGCGTTCCACGATCAAATCGAATTCATCGAGCACGGCACGACTGAGAGCGTTGACCGAGCTGTCGGCGCGATCCAGAGTGAGCGTCGCAATGCCGTCATCGTCGATTGCGGTGCGCCAGTGGCGCAAGCTGAGTCCTTCGAACATGAGCGGTTCCGTCTTTTGGTTGCCTGGGTCGGTATGATCCGTGCAAGGCGCGGGTCTGGTCAACGTGCTGCAGTAACGCTATGTTGCGAGTTTGCGCAGGGACGCTAAATTCAGGGGAGACATGAGCCGACGTGACATTGGTAACGCCCGAGCTGTTGGTTACCCCAAAACTGTTCGAGGAGGTCTTGTCCTCGCGCAAGAACTTGGTTGCGCTGGAAACCTCGAATGCGCAGGTGGCCGTCGCCCAGTTGCGTCCGCTCGCCATGCGCAGTGGCCAGTCGGTTTATCTGTGGCAACCGGAAGCGGGCATTGTGTCGTTGCGTGAAAGTGAGGTACGCGTGCCCGGAACGCACCGCCTCGGCGATGCATTCCGTTATGTCCTGCGCAGTATCCATTTCGGGGTCTATGTATTCGCCGGGTTCGACACGCCGATGAAAGCGCAGGACACGCTGCTCCTGCGAAGCATCTCGCGTATTTCAGGCGGAAATGAGCGCAAAATCGTGCTGGTAGGTGCCAAGCTCGTGCTGCCCGATGACCTGGAAGGATTGTTCGAGCACCTGTATTGCGGTCTCGGCAGGCAACGGCACCTGCGTTTGCGCGACGGAAAGTGGGTCATCTGATGGCGTCCATTGGCAGCCAGACGTCGATTCTCATTGTTTCCAGCGATCCGGATGATCGCAGCGCGCTGTTCAAACGCCTCGACGTGCTCGAGTTCGACGCGATCTACACAGCCTACGATTTCGCCCAGGCGCGCTCACTGCTGCGGCAGGAACTGCATATCGATCTGGCGGTGATCGAATTCATCGGCGATGAGCAGGTTGCCATGGATTTCTGCAGAGAATTGCGCGAGTCGCGCGACGACGGTCCGGTGATGCTGATCGGCATCATGCCGCGCGAGGAACTGGTTCCGCCGTGGTTGAGGGTAAGACCGCCGCAGGATATTTCCGACTGGATTCAAAGTCCGGTCGAAGCTGTGGATGCGCTGGCGCGTATCGATGCCGTGTTGAGCGGACGCAAGATCGAAGGGACGTCGCTGATCCAGCCGCTCGACAGTCAGTATCAGAGTGTGTTTGAAAACAATATCGACGAGTTATTGATGGTCGATCCGGTCGGTGGTCGCATCGTGGATGTGAATGCCACCTGTGTCGAGCGCTCGGGGTTTGCGCGTGTGCAAATCATGGGTGCGCGCATCGACGCGTTCTACAGCACAACTTCCGAGCAGCGCAATGAGTTCCTGCGGATGCTCGCCACCGACGGTATGGCGCATTGTCAGGGGCGCAAGCAGTGCGCCGATCGCAGTTCGTATGGGGTGGAAATCCATGCGCGAGTCGGTTTGCGTGAAGGCCAGCCGGTGCACGTGTATACGTTCCGGAAAATCGACGATCTGGGCCTGTACCAGCAGGCCTTGTCGGTCCTGTCAAACATGGCCCATGTTGCCAGCGGCGATACCAGCGTCAATTCAATCATCGGCAGCGTGGTCGATTGGCTGGATATCGATTTTGTCTTGCTATCGGTAATCCTCAACGATGAACCCGACGGCACCCAGACCCTGATAGCGCACTGCAGGCCCCCCCTGGTGCCAGGTACGTCCGAACCACGCGACGAACCGGTGCTTGCGCGCGTTATGGGCGGTGAGGAAGTTTTTCAGACCAATGGTGCATGGCGCGATCTTCCGGTCGGAAGCTTCGCCCGCGAGCGCCGCTACGAGTTTATTGGCGGATTGCCGATGCGCGACGCGCGCGGCGTACAGCTGGGTGGCTGGATGCTGGCGCGCCGTGAAGCGCTGGCATTCGGTGGACCAATACTAGAGACGTTGCGCATCGTCACCCATCGCCTGGCGATGGATCTCGAAGCGCGTCGAGCGCGCGAGGAGTGGCGCGCGCGCGGTTTGCAGGATGCCTTGACAGGTTTGCCGAATCGTTTGTTGTTCAACGACCGTCTCGATTCGGCGATCAAGGAAGCACAGCGCAGCGGAGAAAGTTTTGCGGTCATTTTTGTCGACCTCGACCGCTTCAAGAACATCAACGATTCGCTCGGCCACGGCATGGGCGATCAAGTGCTACTCGCTGTCGCGAAGCGCTTGCGAGCAAGTGTGCGAGCTCCGGATACCGTCGCGCGCTACGCTGGTGACGAGTTCACCCTGATCCTGCGTCATATCGTGCATCGCGAGGATGTCCTGCGTATTGCCGAAAAGATCGTGCGCGTGATGGAGACCCCGCTGACCTTGCCGGACAAGCTCGAACTGCATATCACGGCGACGCTGGGAGTCAGTTTTTATCCGGACGACGCGCTGACAGCCGAAGATCTGGTCAAGTACGCCGATGAAGCGATGTACACCGCCAAGAGCATGGGCCGCAATAACTTCATGGCCTACGTTGCTGCACCTGAGGAATCGCACAAGCAACGTTTTGCATTGGAGGAGCAACTGCGCCAAGCACAGCGCAATGGCGAATTGCGGGTGCACTACCAGCCGATGGTCGATGCAAAAACCGAGGACATCCTCGGCATGGAAGCCTTGGTGCGTTGGGAACATCCGGAGCTTGGGTTGATCAGCCCGGGCTTCTTCATTCCGCTAGCCGAGGAAACCGGACTGATTATTCCGATCGGCGAGTGGGTCATGCGCGCCGCGTGTGCGGACGCGCGACGCTGGCACAAACAGTTCGGGCTTCCGCTGCGGTTATGCGTCAATCTTTCCGCGCTGCAATTACGTCAACCTAATCTCGCCCATCTGGTCGAAGAAGTGCTCGGCGAAACCGGTCTGGAACCGCATCTGCTCGATCTGGAAGTGACTGAGAGCATCAGCATCAAATCGATTCCCAACCTGCTCGAAACGTTGCAGGCCTTGCGTAACCTTGGTTGTGTTATCTCGATCGATGATTTTGGTACGGGGCAGTCCTCGCTCGACTACATCAAACGGTTTCCTGCCGATCGCATCAAGATCGACCAGACGTTCGTGCGCAATATCGGTATCGACCCTGATGACGAAGCCATTGTCCATGCAACGATCACGATGGCGCACAATCTCAATCGGCTGGTGGTTGCTGAAGGGGTCGAATCCGAACTGCACCTGGAGTTCCTGCGCGAGCACGGTTGTGATGTCTTGCAGGGGTATCTGTTCTCGCGGCCATTGTCGATGGCGACTTTTGAAGTCATGCTCGGTGAACGCCAACGCCTTTTTCAGGCCGATGCGGTGCCGGCGGGCGTCGCCTGACCCGGATTGCCGACAATTGCCGGGAATCGGGTCTGGCCGGTTGAGCTGAGGCGCGTTGGCCCCAATCTGTTGTCGTTCAGTTTGTGAAACTAATTCCGTGTGCCGCGGTCTTGCATGTCATGCGCGATCAGGCCAAACCAAGGGAGACCAGCCCGGATGGGCGAGAGCGACTTGGATCAAGCGCTGGTAGAGCGCGTCCAGCAAGGCGAGAAGCGCGCGTTCGATCTGTTGGTGCGCAAGTACCAGCACAAGATCATCAGTGTGATTTCGCGCTACATATCCGATTGGAGCGAGTGCCAGGACGTAGCCCAGGAGGCATTCCTGCGCGCGTATCGGGCGATCGGCAATTTCCGCGGCGAGAGCGCGTTCTATACCTGGATGTACAATATCGGGATCAACACCGCGAAAAACTATCTGGTATCGCAGGGTCGCCGGCCACCGACCGACGATATCGCGGTCGACGATGCCGAGCAGTTTGAGGGCGCGCTCCGCCTGAAGGACAATGCGACGCCCGATCGCGAATTGATGCGACAGGAAATTGAACAAACCGTGTTTGCCACGGTCGAAGCGTTACCCGAGGAGTTGCGCACTGCTATCACCCTGCGCGAAGTCGACGGTTTGAGCTACGAAGAGATTGCGGAAACCATGAGTTGCCCGATTGGTACAGTCAGGTCACGCATCTTCCGTGCTCGTGAAGCGATCGATATCCAATTGCGTCCATTGCTATCCGACGAACAAGGTTAGGTGCCATGAATCAGCAGGTCAGCAAATCCGGCGGTCATTACGCAGAGGAACAGATGTCGTGGTTGATGGACGGCGAATTGCCGCGCGACCAGACGCGTTTCCTGCTCAAACGCGTCGCCAGCGACGGCCAACTGAGTGCTTGCTGGGCACGCTTCCATATCATTCGTCAGGTTCTGCGCAAGCATGAGCTTGTTGTCTTGAGCGGTGATTTCGCCGACCGCGTATGGGCCCGAATCGAGGCTGATTCGACCCTCAGCATCAGTGTGCGACGCGGACCCTGGCTGCGTTGGGCATCCGGCAGTGCGATTGCCGCAAGCGTTGCGATTGCCGCCTTGCTGGTGACCCAACCAGCTACGAACAACAAGTCATCCACCGATAATCAGGTCGCAACGGTCGCAGCAGTTCGCTCATTGTCGCCGGCTTCGGCCGGGCCGTTGGCTTCTTCGCCTGCCGCTGCGTCCACGGCGCCGCCGGAGTTTCGCCTGCCGCTTGCCGCATCGATGGCAATTCCGGCGTCTGCCAGCACGACCGATTTTTCCCAGCCCGGCATGATCGACCAGCGTCTGCAATCGTATTTGCTGCGCCACTATCAGGCGACCGCCCCAGTCGGTCAGTCCAGCGTTGTGCCTTATTTGTTGATCGCGACGCCGCCGCGCCAGGAGGCGATCATTCCGGCTCCGGCAGGTGGCGAGAATCGTTGATCGGCACAAACGTGTCCGGCCGGCGATCTGCACCTAGCCGTTTCGCTTGGCTGCTGATTGGTCTGACAACGTTTGCGTCGGCAAGCGCTGCCGAACATGCATCGGCACCACCTACACCTTCCGGTACCGATCCCGGCCAAACGGCTCCGGCTGCTTTGCTGGAGCAAATGGAATCGGCATTGCGAGCGCTGGACTATCAGGGCTCATTTATTTTTCAGTCTTCTTCACGTATCGATGCGATGCGCATTTTTCATACTGGCGGAGCACGGGAGCGCGAACGGCTGGTCGGATTGAATGGTGCCCGCGTCGAAGTGGTTCGGGACGGTCGCACGATTACGGTTATCCAGGTCGACCAGCGACCGAGCGTTTTCCCCACTGGGCGTGCACAGGGGGCTGGCCTGCTGCCTTTGGTACCTGATACGCAGGGACGAGTGCTTGCACCCTTTTACTCGTTGCGTCTGGATGGCGAGGATCGAGTAGCTGGCTACTCTGCGCGAATTGTCGAAATCCTGCCCTCCGATGCGCTTCGCTACGGTTATCGTCTGTGGCTGGAGCAGGGTAGTCATCTGCCGCTCCGGGTCGCCTTGATTGCAAGCGATCAGCGCGTTGTCGAGCAATTCATGTTTGTCGCGCTGGCGATCGGCAATCCGACCAGTCCGCTCGACATGCTGCCGAGTCAAACCGTGGACAAGGCCACTGTCGCCACCGACGAAGTTTCCCTCAAGGGTGATTTGAACTGGCGCGTCAATAACCTGCCGCCGGGCTACAGCCTGATGTCGCGCGGCCGGCGCGCGAATGACCCGGCGAACGTCGAGCACTTGTTGTATTCGGATGGACTTGCAAGCGTATCGCTATATGTCGAGGCGCGCGAGGACGCACCCGTGAGCGCGGATGTCGCACTTTCCCGGGGCAGCATGAATGTCTACATCCGCGACGTCGGCAACTGGCGCCTCACTGTCCTCGGTGATGTGCCGGGTGTGACGGTCGAGCGCATTGCGCAATCGATAACCTGGGTTCCGCAGCAGGCGAATTGAAGTCGATGCGGACGAACTGAAGGGCAGCCAACTCGAAACGCAATGTACCTGGTGCGTTCGGAACTTTGGCGCTTCGTCTTTCGTCAAATGGGATTCCGAGATTGCTTTCTTGAGACATCACGAGGTTTTCCTACCATGACGAGAAGATTCTGCCTTTGGCTGTTGTTTCCTGTGCTCACCATCATGGTGTCGCTCAACGCGTTCGCCGCCGATATGCCGGATTTCATCGGCCTGGTTGAAAAATACGGTCCGGCAGTCGTCAATGTGCAGTCCACCATGACTGCCGAAAACTCTCAGGACGGAGACGAACAGGACGTTCCGGAAATTTTTCGGCGCTTCTTCGGCCCGGGTCAGATTCCACGTGCACCCCGCCAAGGCAATCGCGTGTCGATGGGTTCCGGGTTCATTATTTCCAAGGACGGTTACATCCTGACAAATAATCATGTGGTGGAGGGCGCCGATCAGGTGACTGTGCGTTTGTCCGATCGGCGCGATCTCGACGCCAAGGTGATTGGCACCGACCCGCAAACCGATATCGCGCTGCTCAAGGTCGCCGCAAATGATCTGCCGGTAGTCACCTTGGGTGATTCCAAGTTGCTCAAGCCCGGTCAATGGGTCGTCGCTCTGGGTTCACCGTTCGGTTTCGATCATTCGGTCACGCACGGCATAGTCAGCGCGATTGGTCGCGGATTCGGTCGCGATCAGCAGTATGTTCCGTTCATCCAGACCGACGTTCCGATCAATCCCGGCAACTCCGGCGGACCGCTGTTCAATCTTGAAGGTCAGGTCGTCGGTATCAATTCGCAAATTTTTTCGAATACCGGCGGTTACATGGGTGTTTCGTTCGCGATTCCGATCGATCTCGCGATGAATACGGTCGATCAGATCAAGACGACCGGGCATGTCTCGCGCGGGATGATCGGCGTGCAGATTCAGGGCGTCGGTCGCGCCGAGGCGCAGAGTCTCGGGCTTCCGCGCGTGGGTGGTGCGCTGGTCAACAATGTCACTCCGGGCAGTGCGGCCGACAAGGGCGGCGTTCACGTTGGCGACGTGATCCTCGCCTTCAATGGCATGGATATCGTCAACCAGGCCGACCTGCCGCCGATGGTTGGGTTGACCAAGCCGGGCACGCCGGCCGAACTGTCGATTTTCCGCGAAGGCAAAACGATCAAGGTGCCTGTCGTGGTCGGCAAGCCGCCGGCCGACACGGGTCAACTCGCGAGTAACGACAGCAGCGGCGACAGCGAGCAGGAAAATGCGCTCGGTATAGTTGTCGACGACATGACCGCCGAACAGCGGCGTCAACTCGGTATCAAGGACGAGGGTGTTTTAGTCAGCAAGGTCGGCGGTATTGCCGCGCAGCGTACACCGCTCAATCCCGGCGACATCATCTTAATGGTCGGTCGCAAGCCGGTGAAAACATCTGCCGAGTTCAATGCTTCGGTAAAGGGTTTGAAGTCGGGCGATTCGGTGATGTTGCTGGTTCGACGGAACGATACCACTCAGTTTGTGGCGGTGACGGTGCCAAAAACCAAAGATGCAGGCTGATCGAGATCAATGAGGTTGCAAACGGCGGCACGCTGCGCAAGTGCGGGCCGCCGTTTTCGTTTTCGGACATGCGGAATCAACAGCGGCGGAAGTGCAATCGATGAAGCCCGTCGCGTAGCGGTTATGCTTACGGGATGAATCGAAATTTGCGCCATCTGTTTCTGCTTTCGGTTTCCCTTCTCAGCGCCGCTTCGTGCGCGAGCCTGTCGCAACGGCCCACCAAACCTGCACGCTCGCCAGCTGGATCAGCGTCAATTGCGTTTCCGTTGCTGAGCGGCGAGTTCGACAACCACGAGCAGGTCTGGCAATCGAGTTCCGATGTCACCGTGCGTCCGCCACATGTGCGTGTCATTGCGCGCCCGCTGAATGGTGACGGCTGGTACTCGTGGAATACTGAACTCGTCGACGCCAAGCCGCCGCTCGCGGCAAGTATTGCGCTTAAACGCACTGTCGCGACGGATGGTAGCGTGATCTGGACGCCCTATCGTGCCATGTCCGCGATGGCCCCCACCGACAAGGAGTTCGACAGCAAGCAATGGACGGCGATCGATGCCTGTGCCTTGCGAGGAACCATGAGCGCGGACAGCCTGAAAGTGAGTGCCGATCCAGCAGCATGTGCAACCGTGGCACCGGGGGTTGGTCCATCGGCTGCGTTGCTGCCACTCAGCATCGAGCAGACCGGCGAATTGCTGCGTGTTCGCTTGTATGCCGACCAGGCGCGCGGTTCCGATGCGATCGAGCAAACTCGACGCGTGCGCTTTTTTGGCGGCTGGGTCGCGATCAACGGTGCCGGACCCAAGGCTACTGCAGAGAGCCGCGATTGGCATATGAGCCGGGACATGAAACTCGGCAGCGAGGGCAGCAGTGTGGCGATTCTTTGGCGCGACGGCAAACCCTCGGGCTATACGCTGACGCTTGAACGCATCACATATCGCGAAGGAAATATTCCGGTTCTTAAACTATCGATCAATGACGAGCGCGGCAGCACGATTGCCTATGCTTGGGCGAATCCCGAAGCGACGCGTATCGGCATCAACCTTGGGTGGGTGCAGGTAGGTCTTGAACAAAGCAGTCACGAATAGGCAACAACGCATCGTTGACCTGGGCCGATTTCGAACTCGCAAATTCTGCTGACCGGATTTCCGACTGATGAAGGCGTCGTCGTGAGTTCCATCGAGCGAGGGGTCGCGAACGGAACGCGACTAGCCTGAGCGGCCAGCCGCATTCGTTATCGCTTCTACAGCGCTTCAAAAATTCCTGCAGCGCCCATGCCGGTGCCGATGCACATCGTCACCATGCCGTATTTTTGCTTACGTCGGCGCAGTCCATGCAACAGCGTGGCAGCGCGAATCGCGCCGGTTGCGCCGAGTGGATGCCCAAGCGCGATTGCGCCACCGAGTGGATTGACCTTGGCCGGATCAAGTCCGATATCCCGGATCACAGCCAGCGCTTGCGCGGCAAACGCCTCGTTGAGTTCGATCCAATCAATCTGATCGCGACTCAATCCCGCGAGATTTAGTGCCTTTGGAATCGCCGCGATCGGGCCAATGCCCATGATGTCGGGTTTTACACCAGCGACCGCGAACGAGACGAAACGTGCAATCGGTTTGAAACCGTACTTCTCAATCGCCTTTTCGCTGGCAAGCAGCAATGCGCCGGCACCGTCGGACATCTGTGACGAATTGCCCGCTGTCACGCTGCCGCCGGCACGAAAGACTGCGCGCAATTTTGCCAGGCCTTCGAGGCTGGTGTCCTTGCGCGGACCTTCATCCGTATCGATGACACGTCGATCATCGCGGATACTGCGATCGGCTAAATCAGGATAGTGATCGTCGAGCGTAAATGGTGCAATCTCGGCACTGAACTCGCCGTTGGCAATCGCTGCGAGTGCCTTCTGATGCGAGGTGAGGGCGAATGCATCCTGATCCTCACGACTGACCTTCCACTGGCTGGCAACGTTCTCGGCGGTGATGCCCATGCCGTAGGCAATGCCGATGTTCTCGTCGCGAAAGACGGCCGGATTCATCGCGATCTTGTGGCCCATCATCGGGACCATGCTCATCGATTCGGTGCCGCCGGCCAGCATCAGGTCGGCATCACCAGTGCGGATACGATCGGCGGCAAGAGCAATCGCCTGTACCCCGGACGAACAGAATCGGTTGATCGTCTGTGCCGGCACGGTGTCGGGCAGGCCGGCCAGCAGCACGCCGATGCGGGCAACATTCATGCCTTGCTCGGCTTCGGGCATCGCGCAGCCGATAACGGCATCTTCAATTGCGCTGGGATCGGCACCGGGTGCGCGCGCGACGGCGGCGCGGATGACATGCGCGAGCAGGTCGTCGGGTCGGGTGTTGCGAAACACGCCACGTGGTGCCTTGCCGACTGGAGTGCGCACGGCGGAAACGATATAGGCGTCCTGGATTTGCTTTTTCATGATCAATGCTCCTGAGGGCGCTTAATTACGCAGCGGCTTGCCGGTGGCAAGGGTATGGGCGATGCGTTCCTGTGTTTTGGGCATCTGCGCGAGTTCGACAAAATGCTTGCGCTCAAGGGCAAGCAGCCAATCTTCGTCAACCTGCGAACCACGTTCGATCACGCCGCCGCACAAGGTGTCAGCGATGCGGCCACCGATTTCGGCATCGTGTGGCGAGATGAAACGACCGGCCTGCATGTTGACCAGGATCATTTTGAGAGTGGCGGTGCCGACATCGCCGGCAACAACAATATCGCGCGCCGGCAAGGGAGGCCGATATCCGGCATCGGCCAGCGCCTCCGCGACCCGCTTGGCTACGTAGAGCAATTCGAAACTGTTGAACACGATTACGTCGTCGGGTCGCAACAGACCGAGTTGTTGAGCGTCGAGCGCGCTGGTCGAAACCTTGGCCATCGCGGCGTTCTCGAATGCTTTCTTGATCGCGTCGAACGGATCACCATTGACCGAATTCTTCGCTGCGCGCAACGCGAACTCCTTCAAACCACCACCGGCCGGAAGCAGACCGACCCCTGCTTCGACGAGCCCGATATAGCTTTCCAGAACCGCTACCGTGCGTGCGCTGTGCATCTGGAATTCGCAACCGCCGCCAAACGCCATGCCACGCACGGCAGCGACCACCGGCACCAGCGAATACTTCAGGCGCATGCTGGTCGCCTGGAAGTTTTTTACCATTGCCTCGAACGCGTCGATCTTGCCCTCCTTGACCAAGCCGAGCGCGCCTTTCAGATCTGCGCCGGCCGAGAACGGTTCGCTGTTCTGCCACAGCACCATTGCCTTGAAGCGCTGTTCGGATTCGCTGACTGCCTGTTGCAGACCATCAAGCACGGCATCATTTACCGTATTCATCTTGGTCTTGAACGAGACGATGCCGATGTCGTGACTGAGATGCCAAAGGCGCAGGCCATCGTTCTCGTAAACGGTGCTGCCGGTATCGAATTTCTCCCCGAGCAATGGATCGGGAAACAACTGGCGGCGATACACCGCATGCGTTGAGCGCGGCTCGTCTTTCTTGCTGTGCGGCGAATAGGAACCCTTGGCAGCATGCACGCCATCGCGTCCATCGCTGACCCACGCGGGTAGCGGTGCGTCGCTCATGGATTTGCCGGCCGCAATATCCTCGACGATCCATGTCGCCACCTGTTTCCAGCCAGCTGCCTGCCAGGTTTCGAACGGACCAAGCTTCCAGCCGTAACCCCAGCGAATCGCGAGATCAACATCGCGTGCGGTCTCGGCAATGTCGGCGAGGTGGTACGCGGTGTAGTGAAACAGGTCGCGGAACATCGCCCACAGGAACTGCGCCTGCGGATCAACGGAGGCGCGCAGCGCGTCGAATTTCTCGGCGGGATTCCTGATCGCGAGAATCGCCGCAACGGCGTCGCTTGCTTTCGCCGTCGCAGGTCGATAGTCGTTCTTCGCAGGATCGAGAACCTGGATATCCTTGCCGACTTTTCGGAAAATCCCGGCACCGGTTTTTTGTCCCAGCGCACCTTTGTCAATCAAGGCCTGCAACCAGCCCGGCGTTTTGAAATGACGATGCCAGGGATCATCGGGTAAGG
>JBDTOS010000001.1:0-31530 GCA_039933095.1 Dokdonella sp. | reverse complement strand
GTTGGCTGCCGGCGCGCCGCGCGGCTCGCGTGATGCCGACCGAAGCCCTGCGCTACGAATGAATCCAACCTGAGGATTGCTGCGATGACGAGTCACCTGGGCGAAACATGGCGGGGCCTTCGGCGTCGACCGGCGCCGGCGATTGCCGCAATTCTTGCCCTGGCATTTGCGATCGGCCTGTTTTCGGCGATGGTCAGTGTTCTCCAGGCGTTCCTGTTCCGGCCGTTGATCGTGCACGACGTGGATCAGGTGGTGCGCGTTCGCGAGCGCATCAGCGCCACTGTGGGAACCAATGTCGTCAGTCCCTCGCCCGCGATGTTTGACGCCTTGCGTCGCAGCCAGAATGTGTTCGAGGACATGGCTGCGGCGACTGCGCAAGGCGTTGCGCTACAGGGAAATCTCGAAACCGAATCGCTGCGGGCGGCGCTCGTCACGGCGAATTTTTTCCACGTGCTCGGAATCTCGCCGAAATCGGGACGCGATTTTCAGCCGGGTGAGGACATGAGTGGTCGCGACAGTGTCGCGCTGCTCAGTGACGCAGCTTGGCGTAATCGTTTCAACGCGGATCCCTCGATTATCGGCCGCGTCCTTCAGATAGATGGCGAAGCGCGAACCGTGATCGGAATCATGCCGGAAAATTTTTCCCACCCCTATGAAGCCGAGCTTTGGTTGCCGTTTCGCTGGGACACGGTGCTTCGCCAAAACAGCGGGAACTTTCTGTACGTGCCGGCAAGACTTCGTCCCGGGCTGAGCATCGCGATGGCGCAGGCCGGCCTGGACGCGACAGCTAGCGCAATCCACGCGCAACAACCCGAGCTTGGGCAGAGCGATGCAACTAGTTTGACGTCGATGCGCGATGAAACCCTGGGTGACCTGGGATCCACGTTGTGGGTGCTGTTTGCCAGCGCGTTCTTTGTGCTGCTGGTCGCAACGTTCAATACCGCAGCGGTATTTTATGCTCAGGGAGTTGCCGACGCCCGCGCAACGATGGTGCGGGTCGCACTCGGTGCGAGCGCGGCGGCGTTGTTCCGGCGAGCACTGGTGCGCAGCGGATGCGTGGTCGGCATTGCCACCGTGATCGGCATGCTTACCGCCACGCAATTCTATTCCCCGCTGCTGGCATTGACCGGCGACTCCTCGCTCAACGAGTTCGATGCCGTTGTCCGACTGGATCTTCCGACCGCGGCCTGGATCTGCGTTGCCTCGGCCGTCATGGCGCTCGCGCTGGCCATGCTCGATGTTCATTACGCGCGCACGCTGACGTCGTCGGCAGGATTCGGAACACGCGGTGCAAGCATTGGGCGCGGAACCCGTCGGCGCCTGTCGATGGCCACGGTCGTGCAGTGCGCGATGTCCTTTGTGCTGGCGGCAGTCGGCCTGTTCGTTACCCTTGGTTACGCGCACTTGATCGACATGGATCGCGGATATCGAAGCGAAAAGGTACTTCTCGCTGACCTTGCTTTCCCAACCACACGCTATCCCACGCCGGCATCGCGAAACGCCCTGCTGGACAGGTTGCTCGGGGAATTGCGAGCCATGCCGGATGTGGACTTCGCGAGTGGTGCCACGGTTACGCCCGACTATCAGGGCTCCTGGGCGGCTAGTTTTGTCGTTCCCGGTCGCGCGCCATTGCCCGAACCTGGTAACGAGCCGACCAACCACCGCCTGGTTGCGCCAAGGTACTTTGGAACGCTGGGGATGCGATTGCTCGCCGGGCGCGATTTCGATGGAGTCAATCCGCTCGTCGACGCCAATTCGGTCATTGTGTCGCGAAGTTTCGCCGAACATGCGTGGCCGGGTGAAGAGGCCGTCGGCAAGGTTGTGACGCGCCGCGACAGGCAAAATCAGACGATTTCGACACTGACGATCATCGGGGTGGTTGCCGATGTCGTCGAAGCAACCCGCGACTCCTATGCGCCGCCCTCGCGCAGTTGGTACTTGTCGACCGCAGCCGGGAGCAACTATGACTTTTCCAGCATCACGCTGGCCGTGCGTGCGCGGAACAATCCGGCGGAACTGGCAACGTCCCTGCGCAGAACGTTGCTGCGACTGGACCCCGAACTGGCTGCTTCGCACGTGTTGCCGATGGACGTCAGGCTGGCCGAAAGTCTCGGTCGCGAAAAACTCAGCAGCTTTCTGTACACCCTCTTTGCTGGCTGCGCGCTGCTTATTTCGCTGTGCAGTCTGTACGGCACGTTGTCGTTCGTGGTCGAAACCAATCGTCAGGAATTTGCCGTAAGACTCGCGATCGGCGCACAGCCGCGTCAGGTGCTCTTGGACATTCTCTCTCGCAGCTTGCGTCTGGTGACGATCGGAATCGCGTTGGGAATGCTGTTCTCGATTCCCGCAGCAAGGACCGTGGGGTCGTTGATGCAAGGTACAACGTTGCGCGACTGGTGGGCGATGCTGCCGCTCGTGGCGATCATGATTTCACTCGCACTGGTGGCGAGTTTTCTGCCGGCGCGGCGCGCATCTTCAATCGATCCCATGGTCGCGTTGCGCCATGAGTAGTTCATCGAAGCAAGTTTCAGCAGCATCGCGATGCCGACATCCGCAGACGAGGCGCTGCGCAGGTATTGGTTGCGGAAAATCGAACTGTGGTTCACGTGGATACATTGAGTTCTTGCGAATTTCGTGGAGGTAAATGCAATGCATGCCTTTTTGAAGGATTGTCGTTACAGCGTCCGGTCGCTGCTCGCTCGGCCCGCGTTTGCACTGACCATTGTGCTGACATTGGCGCTTGGAATCGGCGCGAACACCGCGATTTTCAGCGTACTCAAGACCGTGCTGCTCGACGCGTTACCGTTCGCGCAACCGGGCCAACTGGTGGCGCTTGCGCAGCGCAACGGCGATGCCGATCCGTCGCCGACCACGGTCGGCTATGCGACCTTTCTTGATTGGCAGAAACTGCCCGCGTTTTCGGCGATCGGCGTCAGTTCGAGTTGGCAGCCGAATCTGGCTGCCGACAATGGCGCGGAGCTTCTCAAGGGTCAGAGTGTGACCCGCGACTTTTTCAACGTGCTCGGCGTCGCGCCGCAACTTGGACGCCTGTTCAGTGCCGAGGAGGACCAACCGGATCGCAACGATGTGGTGGTGCTGAGTGCCGGTCTATGGCAGCGCCAGTTCAATGGCGACCCGAATATTCTGGGCAAACGTATCGCGCTCGGCAGCCGCTCCTACTCGGTCATCGGCGTGCTGCCGGCCACGTTCGAGCCGCTGCTTCCGGCCACTGCCGGTCGGCCGCCCGACATCTGGCGACCGCTCGGCTACGATCTGTCCCTGCCTTATTCCTGTCGCGATTGCATGCATCTGCAAGCGATCGGCAGGCTCGCGCCCGGTGTTGACATGAAGAGTGCCCAGGTGCAGCTCGATGTGCTTTCGCCCGCGCTGATCAAGGAATACGCCGACAAGTATCCCGCCGACATGCGCTTCGAATTGCATCCCTTGCGCGATGCGCTGGTCGGCGATGTCAGCCATTCGCTGTGGCTGTTGTTTGCTGGCGTCGGGCTGGTGCTGCTGATCGCCTGTGTCGATATCGCGAGTCTCATGTTGCTGCGTGCGATCTCGCGCCGACATGAGCTGAGTGTGCGCGCGGCGCTCGGTGCCGAACGGGCGCGCCTCACCCGATTGATGCTCAGCGAAAGCATGGTCCTCGGTTGTGTGGGCGGAGTTGTTGGAACCGTATTTGCGCTTGCGATTACGCACGTGGTGGCGCAGACCGGCCCGGCATCGATTCCGCGTCTGCGCGATGTACATGTCGATCTGTTAGTGCTGGTATTTGCACTGTCGCTCACGCTCGTGGTCGCGCTTGCTACGGGTTTGTGGCCAGCCTTCCGCGCGAGCCGGCCGCAACTCAGCGATGCGCTCAAGGATGCCGGTCGCATTTCTTCCGGGCCGACGGCCGGGCGCGCGCAGACGACGCTGGTCGTCGTGCAGATTGCGATTGCGTGTGCGCTGACCCTGGGCGCACTGCTGATGGCGCGCAGCTTCGCTCGTCTGCTCGATGTTGATCCCGGTTTCGCTACTAAGGATATCGTTACTCTCGACTTGGCCATTGTCGGCGTGCCTTACAAGGAACCCGCAAAGGTGACGGCATTCCTCGATCTACTCGAAGCCAGGATTCGCGAATTGTCCGGCGTCGCTCGCGTCGGCGCAGTTAGCCAGTTGCCACTCGGCGGCGGCATGGATCGCGCTGGATTTCACATCAAGGATCGTCTGATAGCCGATCCAGAGGCGCCTTCATTCGACCGTACGTTCGTGACCGCGGGCTATTTTCCGGCGCTGCAGATTCCGCTGATTTCGGGTCGCTACTTCAGCGAATCAGACCGTCTCGGCCAGCTGCCGGTAGCGGTCGTCAGTGAATCGCTTGCCCGACTTGAATGGCCCGGTGAAAGCGCGCTCGGCAAACAGATTCAACTTGGCGGTCGCGACGACAACGCACCGTGGTTCACGATTGTCGGAGTGGTCGGCGACGTGCGTTTGCGTTCGCTCGATATCGAAGCCTCTCCGCAAGCCTATCTGGCCGATGCGCAAAGTGATGACCCGCCCAGCTACATGACCCTGGCTGTGCATACAGCCTTGCCGGCTGCCACGCTTTTGCAGGAAGCCCGCGCAGCCGCGCGCTCGATTGATCCCGGAGTGCCGATCTACGCAGTGAAGTCGATGCAAGAACGGGCGACGGATTCGTTGGCGCGACGGCAGTTCCTGTTGCGTTTGTTCGGTTTGTTCGCGGCCACCGGGCTCCTGCTTTCCGCCATCGGAATTTACGGCGTCGTCGCCCATGCGGTCGAGCGCGAAATGCGCGTATTCGGATTGCGGCGTGCACTAGGGGCCAGCGATGGCGCATTGATCGCGTGGGTATCGTCGCGCAGTGCGCGCTATCTGTTCGCTGGCCTCGCACTGGGTCTGCCGCTCGCGTTTGCGTGGGCGAGCTTCCTGTCGCGGGAGCTCTACGGCGTCAGTGCAGCGGACCCGCTGTCGTATGCATTGCTGGTCGCCGCACTCATTGCAGTCGTGGCGATAGCGACTCTGGCGCCGCTGCGGCGTGCGTTGCGCGTCGATCCGATGGTTGCATTGCGCCATGAATAATCAGACCGCTGCCGGGAAACGAGCGGTGTTGGCACAACCACGAAAGAATTTTCGGGAGGGGTGAAATCATGCATGCCATGCTGCTGGAACTGAAACAGGCTGCCCGAGGGATGACGAACCAAGCGGGCTTCTCGCTGCTCGTCATCGGTGTTCTTGCCGCCGGACTGGGCTGCGTGATCTACATGTTGATCGCGATCGGGAGCATGGTCATGCGGCCACTGCCGTTCCCCGATGCCGAGAGATTGATGCATGTCGGGGTCGATAGCGGCAACAACCGCAGTGGACAGCTTGATCCAATGCGCAGCAACGATCTGTTGCAACTGCGGCGCCAATTGACCGGTATCGCCGATGTTTCCGGATTCGAAGAGGCGACGATAAATCTGAGCGATCTCGATCGCCCGGAACGCTTCAATGGTGCGTTCGTCAGCGGAAATCTTTTTCGGGTTCTCGGAGTTGCTCCGATCATGGGGCGCGACTTCACGCTGGCCGATGAACGCGAAGGCGCGCCGCCGGTTGTGATGTTGTCGCATGATCTGTGGGACAGTCGTTATGGTTCGGACCCCGGTGTGATCGGGCGGCAGGTGCGCGTCAATTCGCAAACGGCAACCATCGTCGGTGTGATGCCGGCGGACTTCAGCTATCCGCGCCGCGAAGTGATATGGGCGCCCGGAACGTTTACCGACGGAGTGAATTCCGATCTCAGGTATGGCATCGTGATTCGTCGCGCTGTCGGCGCATCGTCCACTGCGATTGAGACCGCCGTCGCCAGTTGGTTCGCGGATGCCAAACGCAACGAACCCGAACAGTTTCGCGAGGTGCGCATCGGCGTCGAATCACTTGCCCTGCTGGCGGTGCATGCGGGAACACGCTCCCTGCTCGGCGTGATGCTGGTGTCGGCGATGCTGGTGTTGCTGATTGCCTGCGCGAACACCACGAATCTGTTGCTGACGCGCACGCTTGCACGCCGCCAGGAACTCGCCATTCGGGTCGCTCTGGGTGCAGACCGCATGCGACTGGCCGTACATCTGATCGCGCAGAGCCTGATCCTGACCCTGATCGCCGCCGGCGTCGGGCTGTTGTGCGCACGCATTGCGGCAGGGTGGACCGATGCCGCATTTCGCGCGTCACCGGATGGGCCCCCGTACTGGATTCACTTCGCACTCGATTCCAATGTGATCGTGCTGACCCTCGTCGTCGCACTGGTTACGGCGCTCGTCTCCGGTCTGCTGCCGGCGCTGCGCGCCGGTAGCGGCGCGATGGCGGGCGACCTGCGTGATGGAACGCGTGGCGCAGGTGGCGGCATGGCGCGGGTCAGCCGGGTGTTGATGGTGGGCGAGGTCGCGATGTCGCTGACCTTGCTGATTGCGGTCGGTACGCTGATACGCGGAGTCATGACGCTGGAACGATCCGATCTCGGCATCGATCCCGATGGAATCCTGACTGCGCGCGTTGGACTCTTCGAAAGCGCGTTTCCAACTGGCGCGGCCCAGGTTGCGCTGTTTGATCGCATCACCGATCGGTTGCGTGGCGATCCGGCTGTGATCGATGCCACTGCCGGCACCAATCTGCCGGGTCTGGACGGCGGGCCGCGACAGTTCATTGCCGATGGCGAAGTGCCGGCCGGCGACACGCCGCTGCCGCGTGCGAACTACGCTGCGGTCGACGACCATTTCTTTTCCTTGTATGGACTCCGAATGATCGAGGGTCGTTTCTTCGATACGCGCGATACCGCAACGGCAACTCCGGTTGCCGTCGTCGATCAGCGCTTCGCCGATCGCTATGGAAAGGAGGGTAGTGTGGTCGGGCGTCGCTTCAAGCTCGATCCGCGCGACGCCGACGGTCCGGTCGTGACGATAGTTGGCGTGATTCCGGCGTTGTGGCTCGATCAACCAGGCGATCCGATCAGACCGACGCTGCTGGCGCCGTTACGCCAGCAACCGGCGCGATTCGTCAGCCTCGCGATGCGCGTGAAGGGCGATCCGGCCGCGTTCGCGCCGCGACTCGTGGAAACCATTCGCGCAGTCGATCCGGATACCCCGGCCTATTGGGTGCGCACCTACGCACAGGCGATCAGCGAAGCCACGTTCGGCCAACGCACACTGGCGAAAATGTTCGGCACGTTTGGCCTGGTCGCCCTCGTGCTGGCCGGTGCCGGCCTGTATGGCGTCATCGCCTTCAACGTGGGGAATCGCACGCGCGAGATCGGCGTGCGTCGTGCATTGGGCGCGCCATCGATCAGCGTGTTGCGTGACGTGCTTACCCGCGCAACATGGCAGGTCGGCCTTGGCCTTGTGATCGGCCTCGGGCTGGGGCTCAGTCTGGCACGGATACTGGAAAGCGCACTGCACGGTGTTCCCGGCAGCGTTGTCGGCGGTGGCAATGTCATGACCGCGATTGCCGCACTGAGCGTATTGATATTCGCGGCCGCTATTGCTGCGGTCGTTCCCACACGCCGCGCACTGCGCATCGATCCGATGATCGCATTGCGTCATGAATGAGTGTTGCACCGCAGTCGCCTCGAAAAGCGGTGCGCGTGCTGCATCCGGCCTCACGTTTTTCATCTCAATCGCGGTGGTCACCAAACTTCAAGGGAGTTCGCCATGACACGAATAATCATTGACTTGCACTATGCATTGCGCCGCCTTTTGGCGAATCCCGGTTTCTCCACCGCCGTGATTATGACCATGGCGTTGGGAGTTGGCGCGGGTTGTCTTTATTTGAACGTCGTTGATAGCGTCCTGCTGCGGCCACCGCCATATCGGGATTCGCAGCGATTGGTCTACGTCTGGGAAACCGACGCCCATAATGCAAGCTCGCGCGAGGGGGTATCGTGGCCCGACTTGCGTGACTGGCGACAGCAGGCACGCTCGTTCGATGCGATGGCCGGCTACACACGCCAGTCGCTCAGCCTCACCGAGATCGGCGCCGATCCCGAACGCGTCGTCGGCTTTGCCGCATCCGCTGATTTGTTCCCGCTGCTGGGTCTGCGTGCGCAGATCGGACGACTGCTCGAAACCAGCGACGACGTTCCGAATGCCGCGCCCGTCGCAGTGTTGAGTCAGGAACTCTGGCAGCGACGCTTCGCGGCGGATCCGCATGTGATCGGCAAGATTATCCAGTTCGACGGCACCGCCCATGAAATCATCGGTGTCCTGCCTGCGCTGCCAGCGGCCCCCTTGAATCCGGCAGTCTGGGTATCTTTACAGCGCGCCCTCGGTGGCTTCGTCGAAGAACGCGGCGTGCACACCCTGACAACGATTGCACGCTTGCGCGATGGCACAACGGCCGAGCAGGCGCAGCAGGAAATGGATGCGATCGCCGCACGGTTGGATGCGCTTTATCCCGCCGACAACGTCGGACGCGGTGCGCGCGTCGAAGGCATGCATGACTTCGCTATTCGCGATTTGCGCCAGCCGTTGTTGATGCTTGGCGGCGTATTCGCCCTGCTCATGCTCATCGCGGCGGTCAACGTGGCGAGTCTGATGCTCGCGCATGCCAGCACACGCCGACGCGAGCTTGCAGTGCGCACGGCCATCGGCGCGGTGCGCGCGCGCATCGTCGCCCAGCTTGCGATCGAAGGATTGATGATCGGAACGCTCGCAGGATGCGCCGGGCTCTTGCTGACCTGGATTTCGCTCGCGGCAGTGCGCGCGTGGATTCCGACTGAGGTGATCGACGGCGCGTTACTGCATCTCGACCATCGGGTTGTTCTATCCGGCATCGGGTTGTCTGTCCTGCTCAGCGTGATCGCGACCATCCTGCCGCTGCTTTCGTTGCTTCGCGCGGGAACGCTCGAAAATCTGCGTGGTGGTGGATTGCAGGGACAGGGTAAAAGCAGCCTGCGCGCTCGCCGCGCACTCGTCGGTGTGCAGGTCGCCTTGGCGATGGCGCTGGTCGTGACGTCGGGTTTGCTGCTGCACAGCTTCTGGCTGATGACGCAGATCCGCACCGGACTAGTCAGTGAGCAGACGCTCGCGCTAAGCATCCGCCTACCGCAAGCGCAATACCCGATGCCACCATTGACCGAATATCCGCACTGGCCGGCCGTCACGCAGTTCTACGATCGACTGCTCGACCAGTTGCACGGCGTTGTCGGTGTGCAAGCCGTCGCGCTGGGTCATGCGCCTCCCTTGAGCAAGAGCTGGACTACTCAAGTAAGGCGCACGGACGCGACCGATCCGCAGGCAGCTAAGGACGAATGGGAAATGCGACCGGTCTCGCCCGGTTATTTTGCTGCCTTGGGAATTCCGCTTCTGCGCGGTCGCGAGTTGAGCAGCGCGGACCGCGCCGAGTCCGCACCGGTATTGCTGATCAACGAAGCTGCGGCGCGACGCTATTTTCCCGGCGAGGATCCTGTTGGCAAGCATGTCCTGTTGTGGAAGAAGTCGCGCGAAGTGATCGGCGTGGTCGGCGATGTTCGATCGCTGTCTCCGAATGAGGCGGCCGCCCCATCGGTATTCCCGCCTCTTGTCCAGGCGCCCTTCCAAGACATAACCATCGTTGTTCGTACCGATCACGACCCGCTGGCACTGCTGCCAGCGCTGCGCACGGCGATCTGGCGCGCGCAGCCGAATCTCGCTCTGTTCAGCGTTTCGACTTTGGACCAGGAGGTTCAGACCGCGTTGGGCGGTACCAGCTTCGGTACCGGCGTCGTCGCCGCATTTGCAGTGCTGGCGTTGATACTGTCGGCGATTGGCGTCTTCGGCATGGTGGCACTTGAGGTCGGGCAGCGCACGGCCGAAATCGGCTTGCGCCTCGCGCTCGGTGCACGTGGCCTGGATGTCCTTCGACTGTCGACGCTGAGGACCCTGACGGTAGTCGCGTTCGGCGCGATCGCGGGCAGCATTTTGGTGCTTTTTGCAGGACGCCTGCTTCAAAGCGTTTTGTACGGAGTCTCGGCCTACGACCCGGCGACATGGCTGACGAGCGTTGTCGTGCTGTTTCTGGTCGCTCTGGTTGCTTCCGTCATACCCGCGCGACGCGCACTGCGCATCGATCCGATGGTGGCGTTACGCCATGAATGAAATCGGTCGAAGTACCCTGAAGAAATTCCTTCCACCGACCAAACGGGATATCCGCCGGAAATGATACGACTCGAAAATGTAGAAAAGTCCTACCCGCTCGCCGGTGGTCGCACCTGGGTGTTGCGCAACATCAATCTGGACATTCGCGAGGGCGAGTTTGTCAGCGTGATGGGGCCGTCGGGCGCCGGCAAGAGCTCGCTGCTCAATGTGCTTGGCTTGATGGATATGGATTGGCAGGGTGCGTACTCACTCGATGGCGTCGCGGTCGAAAAGCTTGCCGCGAAACAGCGCCAGGATGTGCAGCGCGAGAAGATCGGTTTCATCTTTCAGCACTATCACCTGATCGACGATCTGAAGGTTTCCGAGAATCTCGATTTGCCGTTGCAGTATCGCGATGTGCCGGCCAAGGAGCGCGCAGCGCGCGTCGCCGATCTGCTTGATCGCTTCCAGATCGTCGGCAAGAAAGACTTGTACCCCAACCAGCTTTCCGGCGGTCAGCAGCAACTTGTGGCCGTCGCGCGCGCAGTGATCACGCGACCGCGACTGCTGCTCGCCGACGAGCCGACCGGTGCGCTGCATTCGACCCAAGCACGCAAGATCATGGACCTGCTGCACGAGCTGAATCAGGATGGGATGACCATCGTGCAAGTCACCCACAACGAGGACTATGCGAAAGAGGCACAGCGCATCGTGCGGCTGTTCGACGGGTGGATCGAGAAACCGCAGGTATGATTCGCGTGCCCGGGCGGACACGCTCCATTTCATTTGTTGTACATAGAAATCTGAACCCCTGTTGATGACTCGCCCACAAATACTTGTTGCCGACGACCAGCGCGACGTGCGTGAAGCGCTGCGGTTGTTGTTCAAGGGCGAGGGCATCGATGCGATCTGTGTCGATGGGCCGCGCGCCGCGCTGGATCTGTTGCGACGACAATCATTCGACGCTGCGGTCATCGATCTCAACTACACGCGTGACACGACTTCGGGGGCGGAAGGTCTTGATCTCCTGCGCCAGATCAAGAAGCTGGACGGCGATCTGCCTGTGGTCGTGATGACGGCGTGGGGCACGATCGATGTTGCTGTCGAGGCGATGCGTCACGGGGCCGGCGATTTCATCGAGAAGCCCTGGGATAACCAGCGCCTGACCAGCGTTATCCGCAACCAGATAGCACTTGGCCATTCGCGTGGCGAATCGGCGCGGTTGAAGCGTGAGAACGAGATTTTGCGTGATCCGGGCGAAGATGACTTCGTCGCCGATTCAGCGCCGATGCGCGCGTTGCTTGACCAGATCGATCGCGTCGCGCCAACCGCTGCAAATGTATTGATCCTTGGTGAGAACGGCACCGGCAAGGGCGTGATTGCGCGCCGCTTGCATGCATTGTCGCGCCGTGCCGAAAAGCCACTGGTCAAGGTCAATATGGGCGGCATTCCCGAGTCTCTGTTCGAGGCCGAAATGTTCGGTCATATGCGCGGCGCATTCACGGATGCGAAGAGCGATCGCATCGGCCGCTTCGAACTTGCCGATGGCGGCACGCTGTTTCTCGATGAAATCGCCAATATCCCGATGGCGCAACAGCCAAAGTTGCTGCGCGTGCTGGAGGACGGCGAGCTCGAACGGGTTGGCTCATCGCGGACGCTCAAAGTCGATGTCCGCCTGATCTCGGCGACCAACGCCGATCTCGCAGCCGCCGTCGCGCGTGGCGAGTTTCGCAAGGACCTGGTATTTCGGCTGAATACGGTGGAGTTGCGACTGCCGCCACTGCGCGAGCGCGACGACGACATCATTCGACTCGCCGACGCATTTCTTGATCGCTTCGCCGAGCGTTATCAACACCGCCGATTGCGATTCTCGGTGTCGGCCCGATCGGCATTGTCGGGATACGCGTGGCCCGGAAACGTGCGCGAGTTGTCCCATGTGGTCGAGCGCGCGGTATTGATGAGTGCGGGCGATGTCATCGATCAGGCGGCGCTCAATCTGCAAAGCAGCGGCATCAGCGTTGATGCTGCCTCCTCCGCAGCGCAGCCGGCAGGTCGAACCGTCGACGAACTCGAGGAAAATCTCGTGCGCGAAACACTCCAATCGACCAAGGGCAATATTCAGCGCGCTGCGGCGTTGCTCGGCTTGAGCCGACCAGCGTTGTACCGGCGTATCGCAAAATACCGGATCGACTGATCCGGCGATGCATCCGATATTCCCGATCGCGGGTAGTCTGTTCGCGTGAAGCCGAGTCCTGCCCGCTGGATTTTCGAAACCCGCATCCTGTTCGGGGCATTGCTGGTAGCGCTGCCGGCCTTTGTCGCGGTTGTGTTTCTGCTCTGGCGCGACAAGATTGCGCTGGTCGACGCGTTGCTGGCACTTACAAGTGTAGTGCTGATCACGCTGGCGATTGCTGCCGAGTTTCGACGCCGCATGGTCTATCCACTGCGCACGTTGAGCAACCTGCTTGAAGCGCTGCGCGAGGGCGATTACAGTTTGCGCGGTTCGCGAGCACAACGGGGCGACGCGATCGGCGATGTGATCATCGAAGTCAATTCGCTGTCGCGCATGTTGCGCGAGCAGCGCCTCGCGGTTGAGGAAAAGAGCGCGCTATTCGCCAAGGTGATTGCCGCGCTCGATATTGCCGTGCTCGCGTTCGATGACGATGGCGCACTGCGGCTTGCCAATCCGGCGGCCGAGCGTCTGCTCGGCGCGCGCTTCGAACGATTGCAAGGAAAATCGGCCAACGCGCTGGAACTTGACGATTGGCTGGCACTGTCCGACACGCGGATTCGTGAACGCAGTTTCCCCGGTGGCGGCGGTCGCTGGGAAGTGCGGCACGCGCGCTTTCGGGAAAATGGACGTCCGCATGATTTGCTCGTTGTCACCGATCTCAGTCGTGCGTTGCGCCAGGAAGAACGCCTGGCTTGGCAGCGATTGCTGCGAGTACTTGGCCATGAGTTGAACAACTCGCTCGCGCCGATCCGCTCGATGGCGGCGACGCTGGCCAAGCTGCTTGCGAGCGAACCAATGGCCGACGACTGGCGCAGCGACTATCGCAGCGGACTCGACGTCATCGGCGATCGCGCCGAAGCACTGGCGCGTTTCATGGGCCGCTATACGACGTTCGCAAAACTGCCGCCGCCGAATCCGCAGCAAATTGCCTTCGGTGATCTGGCGCGCCGCGTGATCCGTCTCGAACAGCGCTTGTCGATCGCGATGGAAAGCGACTCGGACCCGATGATTGATGCCGATCCCGACCAGATCGAGCAGGCCTTGATCAATCTGGTCAAGAATGCGGTCGATGCGGCGCTTGCGACCTCGGGTGGCGTACGCATGCGCTGGCAGATCGATGCGGCGTGGTTGGCGATCGAAATCATCGACGATGGTGCCGGACTGCCGCCGACGGAAAACCTGTTTGTGCCGTTTTTCACCACCAAGCCGGGTGGGTCAGGTATCGGCCTAGTGCTGGCGCGACAGATCATCGAGGCGCATGCAGGGTCGCTGACGCTCGATCAGCGCAGCGATTCGCATGGCTGCATTGCGCGTATCCAGTTGCCGCTGCGCAACGCGCAGTGACTCCGGAATTGTCGAGACTTCGTCGAAATCGCTACTGCGCTACAGCTGCGGCAGGCTGAAATCCATCGACGAAAATGGTATTCCAGATGTCGCTGATGGGCGCGAGTCCGACGGCGCCGCCAAGTGGCGCAAGGCCGTACATTGCCTCCATGGTCGCCAGCATGCGGTAGTGGCCGGTCACTTCACTGTATTGGCCGGGCACAAGATTGGCTCCCGCAAACACGGTCACGATACGGTTGATTGCCGTGAAATCATCTTCGTCCCAAGTCAGGATGAACAGGCTGTTGTGGGTTTTCGCCCACTGGATATAGCCATCCAGATGCGTCTGCAACCAGGTGTCGCCGGTTGCGATGGTGCAGTCGTGCATGTCGTTGCACAGGTTTGGGATGACGAACGCGATCGCCGGAAGCGTTGAATACGTGCTGGGAAACGCCGTGAAAGGCTGGTTGCTCGCGGCCGGCACGTTGTCGAAATTGACCCACGGACTGTGCTTGCGCGCATACCCGCTCGCTCCGGACAAGCAAACCGTCGAACCCGCCTGCGGCAAATCCTCCGAGTAACCGACAAACGTCAATCCCGCAGCGATCAATTGCGCGCCCAGGTTATTGACTCCCGGAAAGCTCAGCGGACAGGCATCGTCCGTCACATTCTGGGTCGATCCAGAAAACATCGCGAGGTAGTTCGGCTCGCTCGGATGGGTGACTGCAAACGACGCGGTGAAATTGACGCCGGACATCGCCAGTGAATTGATATACGGCGCGCTCGCACTGCCGATGATGTCGTCGTAGCGGTGGTTCTCCATCACCGCGATCACGACATGGTCGAAGCGCGGAATATTCGCAGCGAAAACCTGCGCGCTCGCGGACATCGCGAAAATGATGAAACCGGCAAATTTTTTGGCGATATGCAACATGGTTGTCCATCCTACGGTCGGAAAATCCATGCTTGCGATCATAGACCCATACAGGTCGCATGAACGTGAGGGCGGTGCGAAACCGAAGTTAAGGATGCATGACACGCGTCACCCGCATTGTCTGACGGCTGTTTCTGTGAGGCGATGGCCTGTTTGCGTAGATTGGCAACTATTCGAGAAGCCGGAGCGGTTGCGTGACACAGATCGAGAGCATCATTCCCGTGCAATTGAGCGCGGCAAGCAAGCGCTATGGCAGCGTCGTTGCGCTGGACAAGGTTGATTTAACCGTGCGTCGCGGTGAACTGGTTGCATTGCTGGGGCCGAACGGTGCCGGCAAGACGACAACCATTGCGCTTTGCCTGGGTTTGAATGTGGTCGATGCCGGCAGTGTCCTCCTTTTCGGCGAATCGCCGCATGCCATTCGTGCGCGCCGCAAGGTTGGAGTGATGTTGCAGAGCACGAACATGCCCGACACGCTCAAGGTACGCGAGTTGCTGGCGCAGACACGCAGTTACTACCCCGATCCGCGCAGCACGGAGGAATGCGTGCAACTGGCCGGTCTCGATGGATTGATGGATCGTCGTTACGCCAGGCTATCCGGCGGCCAGCAGCGGCGCGTGCAGTTCGCAATGGCGATCTGCGGACGGCCGCAGCTGCTGTTTCTCGACGAGCCGACGGTCGGTCTCGATATCGAATCGCGCTCGTCGCTGTGGCGGACCATGCGCGAGATGGTTGCCGAAGGCTGCGCGGTGGTGTTGACCACGCATTACCTCGAAGAAGCCGAGGCGTTGGCCGATCGCATCGTCGTGCTTACCAACGGTCACGTCGTCGCGAGCGGTAGCGTCAGCGAGATTCGCGCGCGCGTGACCCAGCGTCGCATCCGCTGCATCAGCGAACTCGATACCGCAACGGTTGGTCGCTGGCCGGAGGTGTCAAGCGTCGCACGCAATGGCGAGCGCATCGAGATCGTCACCGATGCAGCGGAAGTCGTAGTGCGCCAGCTCCTATTCGAGGACAGCGATCTGCGCGAACTCGAGATCCAGCGAGCCGGCCTTGCCGACGCATTTGTCGAAATCACCCGCACTGAGCAACAACGGGAGGCGGCATGAACTCGTTTGCTACGGACGTCCAGGCAATGAGTGATATTGAAACCGCCACAAATGCTCGATCCGGCAAAGGTGTTTCGCTACTGCGCTGCTACGCGCTCGAAGCAAAGCACGAATTCCTGCGCCTGCTGCGCACTCCAGCATTCGCGCTGCCGACCCTGTTTTTCCCGCCGATGTTCTACGTGCTGTTTGCCGTGGTGTTCAACAAGGGCGGCTCCAACTCCATGATGCCGTCCTATTTGCTTGCCACCTATGCAGTGTTCGGCGTTATGGCGCCAGGGTTGTTCGGCTTTGGCGTCGGTGTGGCGCTCGATCGCGAACGCGGCTGGCTGACCTTGAAACGTGCCCAGCCGATGCCGGCCGGTTGCTATCTGGCCGCGAAACTGGCCATGGCGATGCTGTTTGCCGCGTTGATCTTCGCGATCATGGCGACGCTCGCGGCGACTCTCGGCGGCGTGCGCCTGCCGGCATCGTCGTGGGCTACGCTGTTATTGATCGACATGCTCGGTGTGCTGCCGTTCTGCGCAATCGGTTTGTTGATCGGAACCCTGGTCAGCGGCCAGGCCGCGCCTGCGGTCGCCAATTTGATCTACCTGCCGATGTCGTTCCTGGCCGGACTGTGGATGCCGATGTCGGTATTGCCGCAACTATTGCGTGATGTTGCTCCGCTTTGGCCGGCTTATCATCTTGGGCAAATCGCGTTGTCGGTTGTTGGGCAGGGCGACGGCAGTGCGCTCCTGCCGCATGTCGCGGCATTGATTGCGGTATTCGCCGGATTCTTTTTCTTTGCGCGGCGGCGCCTGGCGACATCGGCGTGAAGAACCCTGCGCGGAACATGCGGAGATTTCTCAGGACCATCAACGGTGATGTCATGCGATTCCTCTACCGACGTCTCGTTCTGACTTTTGGTTTGCTACTCCTGCTAGCATCATTCGCGGTATTGGCCGGTCATGCCGAGTCTGGCAATACCGGGTCGAAACCACCTCAATCAGTGCTCGGAATTCAACGATGAATGCAATCTCGAAACACCTTCGATCATTGCGCACGCTATTGAATCCGCGCGATGGCGACGAGCCGAGTTGGTTGCGTTTGTGGACACTGATGTATCTCGCGTTCCTGTTCATGAACTGGAACGACGCGCATTGGAGTGCATGGTTGCCGGTGACCGTGCTCAGTGTCGTCGTGTTTCTGCCTCTGTATTTCACCGCGATCCGTTGCGAAGGGCGCAATGTGTTGTATTGCGCGGCGGGTATGGCGCTGCTTGGCGCGCTCCTGATTCCACTCAACACCGGGGCCAATACTTATTTGATCTATGCAGGCGTGTTGTTGCCGTACAGCGGCATCGCCCTGCGTACCTCGATCCTGATCATTATGGGCGGCCTTGCGTTGCTGGCCATCGAGTTACTGTTGCTGGTTGGCTGGCCGGTTCGTTACGTTGCGATGGAAATCGGTATTACCGCGATAGTCGCGACGGCAATCTGTGCCGCCAATCACCTCCAGCGCGAGAAGCAATTGCGTCAGGCCGAACTCAAACTCAGCCACGACGAAGTCCGTCGACTGGCGGGGTTGGCCGAGCGCGAGCGCATCGGGCGCGATCTGCATGATCTGCTCGGCCATACGCTGTCGCTGATTACATTGAAATCCGAACTGGCAGTGAAATTGTTCGATCGGGATCCGGTTGCCGCCCGCAGCGAAATCGTCGATGTTGAACGCGTCGCCCGTGATGCGCTTGGTCAGGTTCGTCGCGCGGTAACCGGCATTCGAGCCGCTGGCCTCGCCGCCGAACTTGCTTCCGCGCGACTGCTGCTCGAATCAAGCGGAGTGCATTTGCATTACGACGTCACCAGCGTTTCGCTGCCTGCAAACATCGAGACCGTGCTCGCCCTGGTTGTGCGCGAAGCCATCACCAATATTCATCGCCACGCCCATGCCAGTCGCACCGAAGTGCGCCTTGATATCGTCGACCAAGGGGCGCGTTTGCGAATCGACGACAATGGAAACGGTCGCACCATTACGCCTGGAAATGGATTGACCGGCATGCGTGAGCGTTTGCGCGCGCTCGGTGGCGATCTGGCAATTGTCGCAACGCGCGGGAAAGGTACTCGACTGGAAGCACGAGTTTCCATCCCTGAACTTGCCAATGGCAACGTTGTTCCGCTGACCACTTCTTCGGTTTTTGCACAGCACGGTTAAATGCCTTAACCACACGTCTGCGCATTGAGCGGGCAGGGTCGCGTCTGGTACCGTCGTCGCCAACGCAACGATCAACATCTCGCAAAGACCATGGATTCACGATGACAGCAGGTTTGGAATGTTCCGGATCTGAAACGATGCCACCTCTGAAATGATACGTGTCGTGCTCGCCGAGGATCAGGCGATGGTGCGCGGCGCGTTGACCGCGCTGCTCAAGCTCGAACCGGATATCGATGTGGTGGCCGATGCGGCCGACGGTGAAACCGCGTGGCGCGCAATCCAGCAATTCAAGCCCGATGTGTTGGTGACCGATATCGAGATGCCGGGCTTGACCGGTCTCGAACTGGCGCAACGCATCCAGCGTCAGGAACTGCCGATCAAGGTCGTCATCGTCACGACGTTCGCGCGACCCGGATTCCTGCGCCGTGCGCTCGATGCCGGTGTCAGTGGCTATCTGCTCAAGGACGCACCCGCCGAAAAGCTCGCGGATGCCTTGCGAATGGTGCAGCGTGGCGGTCGCGCCATTGACCCGGAGCTAGCACTCGAAGCCTGGTCCGAAGCCGACCCGCTCAACGAACGCGAGCGTCAGGTTTTACGTCTTGCCGGGGAAGGCATGTCGGCTGGAGATATTGCCACCCAGTTGAACCTGTCACACGGCACGGTGCGTAACTATCTATCCGAATCGATCGGCAAGCTCGGCGTCACCAATCGTATCGAGGCCTATCGCCTCGCGCGCCAGAAGGGGTGGTTGTGAAGGGCAAAAGCCCGGGATTGGGGGTTCGGGATTCGGGATTGGAGACTCGGAATTCGCTAGCGTGACGAGAACGGTGACACTACAGTTCCCCAATCCCAAATCCCGAATCTCCGTCCTTGAACAAATCCGACTTCCATTTCGATCTGCCGCCTGAGCTGATCGCGCAAGTACCTTTGCCGGAGCGTTCGGCGAGTCGTTTGCTGGTGCTCGACGCGGTCACGCAGACCATGCGCGACCAGCAATTTCGCGACTTGCCGGAATTGCTGCGCGCTGGCGATCTGCTCGTGTTCAACGATACGCGCGTGTTGCCGGCGCGATTGTCCGGGCGCAAGGAAAGTGGCGGTGCGGTGGAAATCCTGATCGAGCGCATCACCGGCCCGCACGAGGCGCGCGCGCAGCTAGGGGTCAGCAAGAAACCAAAGGCCGGCGGACGTATCGTGCTTGCCGATGGATCGATCGCAACTGTGCTCGGTCGTGATGATGAATTCTTCGTACTGAAGTTCGAAGCCGATGAGCCGCTGGAATTGCTGCTCGCGCGACTTGGCAGCATGCCGCTGCCGCCGTACATCATGCGCGCGGCCGATGCGGCCGACAGCGAGCGTTATCAAACGATTTTCGCGCGCGAAGCAGGCGCGGTCGCAGCACCGACTGCCGGATTGCACTTCGATGAGCCGATGCTTGCGGCATTGCGCGAGCGCGGCATCGAATTCGGCCATGTCACCCTGCATGTCGGTGCCGGCACGTTCCAGCCGATGCGCAGCGAGCGCATTGAGGATCACCGGATGCATCGCGAGTGGCTTAACGTGGGTGCCGAGCTGGTTGCGAAGATTCGCGATACTCGCGCGAGCGGCAGTCGCGTCATTGCGGTCGGCACAACCGTCGTGCGAGCGCTTGAAAGCGCTACGCGGGACGGCGACTTGCAGCCGTTCGCGGGGGAGACGCAGATTTTTATTTTCCCCGGCTACACGATCACCGCTGTCGATGCACTGCTGACCAATTTTCATCTTCCCGAATCGACTTTGCTGATGCTGGTGTCGGCGTTCGCGGGACGCGATTTTGTGCTCGCTGCGTACCAGCACGCTGTCGATGAGCACTACAGATTTTTTTCGTACGGGGATGCAATGCTGATCTGGCCGTCGGGAACAAATCGGTGAGCGCGATGCGCTTCGATTTGCTTGGTAACGACGGTGCTGCTCGGCGCGGTCGGCTGACATTCGCGCGCGGCTCGATCGAAACTCCGGCATTCATGCCGGTCGGCACGTATGGCTCGGTCAAGGCGATGCTGCCGCGTGACCTCCGGGAAATCGGTGCCGAAATCATTCTCGGCAACACATTTCATCTATTCCTGCGGCCTGGCCTCGATGTGATCGGCGACTTCGGCGGTCTGCATCGTTTCATCGGTTGGGACAAGCCCATCCTGACCGATTCCGGCGGCTTTCAGGTTTTCAGTCTTGCCGCCAATCGCAAGATCACGGAAGACGGCGTGACGTTTGCCTCGCCAGTCGATGGCTCGAGAGTGTTTCTGAACCCCGAGGAATCGATACGCATCCAACGCGTGCTCGATTCGGATATCGCAATGATCTTCGACGAATGCACGCCGTTCGAGATCGACGGCAAACCGGTCGGCGAAAAAACTGTACGCGATTCGATGGAGCTGTCGCTGCGCTGGGCACTGCGCTCGCGGCAAGCGTTCGATGCTGGCGAAAATCCGAACGCGCTGTTCGGCATCGTCCAGGGCGGCATGTTCGCGGAACTGCGCAAGCGATCAGCTGACGGTTTGCAGTCAATCGGTTTCGACGGCTACGCTATCGGCGGCCTAGCGGTCGGCGAGCCCGAGGCGGAGCGCAATCGTATGCTCGATACGGTCGCGCCGATGTTGCCGACCGCTAAGCCGCGCTATCTGATGGGTGTCGGTCGACCGGAAGATCTGGTCGAAGCAGTGCGCCGCGGCATCGACATGTTCGATTGCGTGATGCCGACCCGCAACGCGCGCAATGGTTTTCTGTTCACGCGTCACGGTACCCTGCGCATTCGCAACGCGAAGTACACGCGCGACACTGCTCCTGTCGAAGCTGGCTGCACGTGCTACACATGCAGTTCGGGTTTCAGTCGCGCGTATCTGCGTCATCTCGATCGCTGCGGCGAGATGCTCGCGAGCCAGCTTGCGACCATCCATAACCTCCATCACTACCTTCAGCTGATGTCCGACATGCGTGCGGCCATCTCGGAAAATCGCTTCGGCAAGTTCGCTGATGCGTTTTACGCCCTGCGTCGCAATGACGACGGTGGCGCTGGACCAGCGGAAGACGCGACTTGAGCCGCGCGCCGCGCACACTCGATGAGTGGCTCGACTATCAGCAACGCGTGCATCCGCGCGTAATTGCGCTGGGACTTGAACGCGTTGGCGAGGTCTGGAATCGACTTGGCTCGCGGCGACCCGCGCCGGTCGCAATCACCGTCGGCGGTACCAATGGCAAGGGCTCGACGGTCGCATTTCTCGAAACGATTTTGCGCGCGAATGGGTTGCGCGTCGGTGCCTATACCTCGCCACATCTGCTGCGCTACAACGAACGCGTCCGCACCGACGGCGATCTCGCTGACGATACGAGCCTCGTCGCTGCGTTCGAGCGCATCGAAACCGCGCGCGGAGACATCGCGCTGACGTATTTCGAATATGGCACGCTTGCTGCGTTCGAGCTATTCGCAGATGCCAAGCTCGACGTTGCGCTGCTCGAAGTCGGTCTCGGCGGTCGCCTCGATGCCGTCAACCTGATCGACGCCGACGCGGCAATTGTCACCACCGTCGATCTCGACCATCAGGACTGGCTTGGCAATGATCGTGACAGTATCGGGCGCGAGAAGGCCGGAATTTTTCGCGCAGATCGACCGGCGATTGTCGGCGATGTGGCGCCGCCGCAAGGGCTGCTCGATGTAGCGACAAGCATTGCGGCCGATCTGCGCATCGCCGGTCGGGAATTCGACTGGACTATCGCTGCCGATGGCTGGCATTGGCAATCCGGTTCGGCATCGTTGCGGCTGTCGCTTCCGGCGCTCGTCGGCGTATGTCAGTTCGCCAATGCTGCCGCCGCCATTGCCGCATTGCATGCCTTGCGCGACCGGATCGATTGGAACGAACGCGCAATTGCGCACGGTATCGCAACCGCACAGGCTGCCGCGCGCCTGCAACGTGTCCGTGTTGGCGAAGCAGGCAGCGAACTCGTCATCGACGTCGCCCACAATCCGCAAGCTGCACGAATTCTTGCTGACTGGTTGCGCGCAAATCCTGCATCGGGCCGCACCATCGCGGTGTTTGGCGCGCTGGCCGACAAGGACATCGCCAGCATCGTCGCTGCGTTGGCCGATCGTTTCGACGTCTGGCATCTCGCCAGCGTTGGCGATGCCGGTCCGCGCGGGTTGTCGGCGTCGGCGCTGCGCGAACGTGCCGGCGAGGCATTGGAGCACGTTCAATGTTCCGTGCATGACACCGTCGAAGCCGCGTTGGTCGCGGCGACACGGACCTCGACCGGCAACGATCGCATCGTTGCATTCGGTTCGTTTCACGTTGCGGCGCCGGCGCTGGCATTTGCGCAAGGGATGCTCTGAACAAGTCCACGCAGGCGGCATGATGCCCAGAAGGATTCCAGATGGGTGTGCGTGGCGCAGTCCAGCCTAGCCGGCTGGACAAGCCGCGCGCGCCGCACGTGTTTATATTTGGGGAGCCTTCTGGACATCACCCCGTCATTGGATATCAAAGGTTTGGGGCCGATCTGTCTGTCCGCATATCCGCGTTGCGCCGTCTCTACAGACGGCCAGTCTGGCTTCGCCGACGCGCCTTTGGTATCAATCAAACCGGCGAACAGACAGATCGGTGACGCCTGTGCGGATTTGTTCAGAGCATCCCAAGGGCCGCTTCGCGCTCAGCGGGTATAATCGTCGCACCTGTTGCAACGCGTGGTGATTCACCATGGAATCCTCGATGAAACACCGCCTGCTCGGCGCCGCCGTGTTGATCGCACTGGCCGTGATCTTCGTGCCGATGTTCCTGTCGGGTTCCGGCCCGGGTGGCGACTCGGAAACGGTGAACCTGCAGATTCCGCCCGCTCCGGATCGCGAATTCCAGACGCGTGTGCTTGCTACCGACTCACCCTCCGCCCAGCCATCGACTCCCGACATCGTCCAGCACGAGTCGCTGGCGACCGTCGAGACCGGCTCACCGGCGCGAATCGAGCAACCCGATGCGACGGTCGCATTGCCCGCCGCGACACCTGCGGCGGAACCTCACCAAGAGTCCCCGGCGCCGACGCCCAAACCGGAATCACAAAAACCGGAATCGCCAAAACCAACGCCCGCCAAGCCTGCCAGTGAACCGGTCGCTGCGCCCGCAGTTTCCGAGCTGCCTGGCACGGCAGCGGATGGGACCTATTTCGTCCATCTCGGCGACTATTCCAATGCAAAAAACGCCAACGATCTGGTTGCGACATTGAAGAGTGACAAGTTCCCGGCGATTGCCGAATCAAGCACCTTCCGTGGTCAGGCGACCACGCGCGTGCGTGTCGGGCCTTATGCAAGCCGTGTCGTCGCCGAGTCGGTCAGGTTGAAAATCTCCCAGAGCAAGGTCAGGGCGCCGGCTACGGTCGTCCAGAGTGCGCATGATGCGACCGCCGATGCGCCGGCCAGTGCGCTGCCTGCGGGCCGCGCCGGTGCCTGGGCGGTTCAAATCGGTGCGTTCGCGACCGTGGCCGATGCGAATCGCCGTCGCGACCAGTTGCGTGATGCGGGTTTTGTAGCATTTGTCGACGACACCAACAAGGACGGGCAGAAGTTGTGGCGCGTGCGCGCCGGACCGGAAACCGAGCGCGCCAACGCAGAGAAGTTACGCGACCGGATTCGCGACAAGCTGCGTTTCACTGGCGTCATCGTCACCCAGCCTTGATCGGCGGACGCCCCGCGTGATGCTTTGCAGCTGGCCTGAACCGATCGCACGCAGATGAACGGCATCGACTACGCGATTCTTGCGATCCTTCTGCTTTCGGCCATCATGGGCCTCGCGCGGGGTCTGATCGCCGAGGTGCTGTCGCTGATCTTTTTGGTGCTGGCATTCTGGGTCGCGTGGACGTTTGGTCCGGCCCTCGCCGAACGACTGGCAGGAAGTATTTCGACACCGATTCTGCGCGTCGCGCTTGGCTATGCGTTATGTTTTGTCGGCGTGCTGCTGGCTGGAGCGCTGATCCGCTTTGTCCTGCGCAAGCTGATCGCCGGCGTTGGTCTCTCCGGCACCGATCGCCTGTTCGGCATGATCTTCGGTCTTGTGCGTGGAGCGGCAGTGGTGGTCGTACTGGTTCTGATCGTCGGAGTCACGCCGTTTGCGAACGACCCGGCATGGAAGCAATCGCGCCTGCTGGGCGGATTCGAAGGCGGTGCGCGATGGCTCGCAGATCGATTGCCGACCGAAGTTTCACGTTACGCCGAACCGGCCAAGGTCTTGCTTCCAGCGTTGCCGCCACCACCTTCGGATCACGCGCCAGCTCGCCCGGTCGAACCGGAGAAGAAGTCGAGTTCGCCAACGTCTTGATCCATCGGCGGGCGGGCCAGTTTCGCAGTGCGTGATTTTGTTCACTCGACAAATGCGGCAGTGCGAGGCGAACGGCACTACAATTCGCCACCTGTCGCCAGCGCGTGTCGACTTTTCTGCAAGACTGATTGCAATCTGACCGGGTCGGGCCTGAAGCATGTGCGGAATCATCGGTATTGTCGGCAAGTCCGAAGTCGCGGCCTCCTTGTATGACGCGCTGACCGTCCTGCAACATCGCGGCCAGGACGCCGCTGGCATCGCAACGCTCGATGGCTCGCACCTGTGCCTGCATCGCGGGCCGGGCCTGGTGCGCGATGTGTTTCAGCGCGAAGACATGCTCGGTTTGCGCGGACATATCGGCATCGGCCACTGCCGTTATCCGACTGCTGGCACCGAAGGCACGACCGAGGCGCAGCCGCTGTATGTGAACTCTCCTTACGGCATCGCGCTCGCCCACAACGGCAATTTGATCAACACCGCTGCGTTGCGTCGTCAGGTATTCGAGGACGATCGTCGCCATATCAACAGCGAGTCGGATTCGGAGATTCTGCTCAACGTGTTCGCCCACGAATTGCAGATCCAGGATCGGCTGACGCTGTCACCCGATCATATCTTCAAGGCCGTGGCCGGCGTCCACGCACGCTGCGTCGGTGGCTATGCGATTGCGGCAATGCTGCTTGGCTACGGCATCGTCGCGTTCCGCGATCCGCACGGTATCCGTCCGCTCGTGCTCGGCGAGCGCGAAACCGCCGAGGGCAAGGAATATGCCGTGGCATCCGAATCGGTTGCCTTCGACATCCTCGGCTTCAAACTGTTGCGCGATGTCAGACCGGGCGAGGCGGTATTGCTGACACCCGATGGGCATTTGTATTCGCGACACTGCGCCGAGCCGGCCAAGCACGCGCCCTGCATTTTCGAATACGTCTACCTGGCGCGTCCCGATTCGATGATCGAGGATGTGTCGGTGTACAAGGCACGCTTGCGCATGGGTGAGCGGCTCGCGATGAAGATTCTGCGCTTGCGGCCTGATCACGATATCGATTCGGTGATTCCGATTCCCGACACAGCGCGCACCGCCGCATCGTCGCTCGCCCAGGTGCTAGGCTTGCCGATGCGCGAAGGGTTCGTCAAGAATCGCTATGTCGGCCGCACTTTCATCATGCCGGGGCAGAGCGAGCGGGTGAAGTCGGTGCGGCGCAAGCTCAACCCGATTACGCTGGAGTTTCGCAACAAGGTTGTGCTGTTGATCGACGACTCGATCGTGCGCGGAACCACGTCCAGACAGATCATCCAGATGGCGCGAGATGCTGGGGCGAAGAAGGTATATCTGGCCTCGGCGGCACCGGCGGTACGTTATCCCAACGTTTACGGCATCGATATGCCGGTTGTATCGGAGCTGGTTGCGCATCAGCGCACTGACGAGCAAATCGAGAAGGTGCTCGGAGCCGATTGGCTGGTCTTCCAGGACCTCGATGATCTCGTTGCTGCTGCTGCCGACGGCAACGAGGATCTGACCTATTTCGATACCTCGTGCTTTTCCGGCGAGTACGTCACCGGGGTCGAACCGACCTACCTGAATCAGCTTGAATTCGATCGTTCCGACGAAGCCAAGAGCCGGCGTCGCCTGGCAGTCTGAATCGCGCTTGGCGAACTCGTGCGACCCTGTAGACGAAACCTGACCGCTCGATGACGGCCTGGCCTGCATTGAGCGCGCGCGACGAAGTGCACTGATCAGACGTCTTCAATAACTGGATTTCCGCCGGGAGAAACACCATGAAACTTGCCATCAAGCAACTTGCCTGCGGAGGTGCTCTGGCACTTCTTGCATGCGGATTCATTGCCTCGAATGCAGCAGCAGAGAGTTCACCGACGGCGCTCGACAACAGTCCTGTCAGCGTGACCTGGACTGACCCGCAAAAATTTTCCGATACGAAAAGCGATCCGAGCCATCGACCTATCCGCACGGACTGGATCGAAATACTGGCTAGCCACCTCAAGTCTCGCGCGGCCCGTCGTCTGCAATCGGGTCAACACTTGACGGTGACATTCACCGACATTCAGCGCGCCGGTCGCATCGAGCCGTGGCGCGGGCCGAACATGGATTCGGTGCGTATCGTCAAGGATATTTATCCACCGTCGATCGACCTGAGTTTCAGCCTCACGGACGCCGACGGAAAAGTGCTCGATAGCGGCGATCGCAAGTTGCGCGATGTCGGCTTTCTCTCGCGGGCTACACCGTTTCGCGATGCGCAACTGCAGTACGAAAAACGTCTGCTCGATGATTGGCTCAACAAAGAGTTTCCTCGCAGCAAGCACGCTACCTAGCAACGGCGTCAGGTCAGGGTGCCTGACCGCCCAAGTCAACATTGCAGGTCAGGACAGACCGATCCGGCAATTCCGGTCGCAGCCCCAAGGTTTCTGCTTTCTGACTCCTAGGGCACACTAGGCGCATGGAATGCTCCCAATCGCTCTTCGATTCCGCGAGTGTCTGCCTTGACGCTACCCGTCCGGCGGCAAAGCTTGCGCTGACCCGACGTCATGCCGAGGCGTTTGCCGCCGGTGAAGTAACGCTGGTTGGCGCAGATTCTGTGGTCAAGCCGATTGGCGAACCCGGACGACCCTCGAAACCGCATCTGGTAGCGCCGCGCAATCTCGCCCAGCGCGGACTCGGCAGCATCGAAGGCCGCGCGGCGCTCGTGCATGCGGTTGCACATATCGAATTCAACGCGATCAATCTGGCCTGGGACGCGGTGTACCGCTTTCGTGGAATGCCTGAGGCGTACTACCGTGACTGGGTGATGGTTGCCGACGACGAGGCGCGCCATTTTGGGCTGGTCGAAGCGCGTCTCAACGAACTCGGGTTTTGCTACGGCGATTTCGATGCGCACAACGGCTTGTGGGAAATGGCGGAGAAGACCGCCCATTCCTGTGTCGAACGCATGGCGCTCGTGCCGCGCGTGCTTGAGGCGCGCGGACTCGACGTCACCCCCGGCATGATCGCGCGCCTGCGCAGCGTCGGCGACAACGATACGGCCGAAATATTCGCCCTGATTCTGCGCGAGGAAGTCGCTCATGTCGCTGCAGGGTCGCGCTGGTTCGCCTGGGGTTGCGAACAACGCGGACTCGACCCCGAAACAACGTTCGATACGCTGCTGAAACACCACTTGCCGCAGGGGATCAAGGGACCGTTCAACACCGATGCGCGGCTGCGTGCAGGATTCAGCCATACCGAGCTCGGTCGCCTGCACGAGTTGGCGGCATAAGTGACAGCGGGATGCCGAAGCTGATAACCACCAAATTTCCTCCGAGCAGCAATGGCCGGCGCCTGCTTTTTGCAGTGGCGCTCGCCGCAAGCTGGCTGATTCTGCTCGGCTGGGCGGCTGGCGTTTCCTGGAACTCGCCACTGAAACCGCAGGAAACCCAGCACTTCGATGGCGCGCAATTGCGCATTGTCATGGGCGGTGGCGCCGAGGATGGGAATGCGTTGCAAATCGGTGCGGTCGGCGAGCAGCGTACTGCGTTGCAGTCGGTGCTCGTGACAAATCTGCGCGCCGAGGACAACGCGATCCTGCGCTACCGTTTCGATCAGTTTCCACGCACGCTGGAACTCGCTTTCCTGTTTCGTCGCAGCGACGCACCCGACGATGTACATGTGGTGACCCTGCCGTGGCCCGGCACACTGCAAGCCGCGTTCGATCTGCGTGACGTCCCTGAGTGGCGCGGCGAGATTTCCGAGATTGGATTTGTCGAGTCGCCGACGCCGCAATTGATTCCGACGCAAACACCGTTCGCACCGTTTCGCATCGTGTCGATCGATCTTTCGTCGCCATCGTGGCTGGGCGGACTGCGCGCGCTGCGTCAGGATTGGTTCGGCTACCGGCCGTGGGGGCTGTATGCGGTCAGTATGGAGTCGGCGCCGGATATGATCCGACGCCCCAGCCTGATCATTGTGCTGTCCGCAGCCATCATTACGATGCTGGCGTGGGGTGCATTGCTGATCGGTTGGCGCGAACAACGCGCAAAGTTCATGCTGGTTGTTGCCATCGCGTTCGGCTGGCTGCTGCTCGATGCGACGTGGTTGTCGCAGTTGCAGAAACGTGTGACGACCACTTGGCAGGTCTACGCCGGAAAATCGTGGGACGAGCGCCGCAAACTGGTGCCGGACGATGATGTGCTGCGCGCCGCAGAGCGCGCGAAAAAGATTATTGCCGCCGTGCCGGGCACGCCGAAGGTGCTTGTGCATTCCGGGTCGGTGGTCGAAGCGGTTCGCTTCTATTACCAGATGCTGCCGATCAACGCGGCGCTGCTCGTGCCGGTATTGGCAGTGTTGCGAGCCCCGCTGGCCGAGGGTACGTTCATCATTCTCTACGATGTCGATGGCTGGGACTACAGCGCGAAAACGCGGCAGTTGACGGCACCCGGAGTCGCGCTTACCGCAGTGCCGTGGCTTGACGAGGGCACGCTGCGGATATTCCGCATTGCTCCCGTATCGACGATATCGGACGCGCCATGATCGGGGCATCGACATGATCTACGCGTTGGTCTGGCTCGCGATCCTGGCTCTCGGCATGGCGCTGGTTGCTGCGGCACGCGGCGTACCGCGTTCGCTCGTGCAGTGGATGGTGCTGGCCGGAGAGGGCGCGATCGTCGGCATGCTCGCTGCCGGCATCGTGGTTGGTTTGAGTTGCGGCGCCGACAGTCGCAACGCGGTCGAGCATGGCTTGCCATGGATGTTTGGATTGATGGCAATCGTAGTATTGCTTGCATGGCGCACCCGGCGCGCATCGTTGGTGAATTCGGTCGGTGTCGCAGAACGATCAGCTGGCGGCCCGGAACGTCATACCCGCCTGATCGTCTGCTTCGTCATCGCCTTGATCGCGTTGCATCTGCTGCCGCTATTGGTCGAACTGCTGCTGCGGCCGGTATTTCCGTGGGACGCGTGGGCCGCATGGATGATCAAACCCAAGGCGTGGTACCTCGGCGGTCACTTCGATGCGTTCGTCGACCCTGCAACGTGGATCACCAGTGCCGACATTTTGCGCACGACGCCGGCATTCCGCTATCCGGAGCTATCAAGCTGGCTGCAGTTGCTGCTCGCCGATGGTTACGGCGAATGGAACGAGCCGATGGTGCTGGTTCCTTGGGCGGTATTGTTCGTCGGTCTGTTGCTCGCGATGTATGGCCTGTCGCGCAGGCTCGGCAGTTCGACGACCGTAGCGGTGATTGCCTGCTACGCCCTCGCGTCGATGCCATTGATCGATGCGCATATCGCGCTGGCCGGGTATCTCGATTTGTGGATCGGCGCGGTCATCCTGCTTTCACTCGGTGCATGGCTGGAGTGGCGCCGACAACCGCAGCGACGCGGGCTGCTGGTTTTGGCGTTCGCACTCGCTTGGTCGTTGGTCCTGCTCAAGCAGGAAGGCGCAATCTGGTTGCTCGTGCTGATCGCCGTCGGCGTTTACGGTCAACTCGGTGCGGTATGGCAACGGCGCGACTTGTGGTTCGCTGCATCGACTTTGGTTCTGCTGGTGCTGATGGTTTTGGTATTTCACGGCTGGATCAACGATCGTCTCGCCGGTATCGACGTCCCTGGTATCGGCGTGCTGCAACTGGGCTGGTATCCTGGCGGGCTCACCTTGATTACTGCGTTGTTCCAGCACGACGACTGGCATCTGCTCGGTTTGACGTTGCTGCTCGTGCCGATCGTGCGTTGGCGAAACCTGTGCGCCGATCGCGAGGCGCAACTGCTTGGGCTGTTCCTGCTCGCCGGCTGGATCGCGCTGCTTCTGCTGTTCTGTTTTACCCCGGCCGCGAAATGGGCCGAGAGCCAGACTGCAACCAATCGCCTGGTCATGCAGTTGGTACCGACGATGGTGTTGTGGTTGATTCTATTGCTGCGGCCAAGTTCGCTTCCGAGCAGGGTTTGATTCCGGGTTACGAATCATCAGCGCCCAACACGTCGTGGTACAGAGCTAACGTCGCGCGCGCCATTCGCTCAAGCGTGAATTCTTCCTGCCAACGACGCTGACCGGCCTTGCCAAGACGCTGGCACAACTCCGTGTCAGCAATCAGACGCAGCAGCGCTGCCGCTAGCGCCGCTGCGTCGCCGGGCGGCACCAGCAATCCGCTGATCTCGTCGGCAACAACGTGGCCGACACCGGAACCGGGAATTGCACTTGCGACGATCGGCAGTCCCGCACGCATCGCTTCGAGCAACACAAGGCCAAACGCTTCGCCGCGATCGAGCGACGGCAGCACGAACCCATCGGCGCGGTTGTAGGCGGCGAGCAAGCCTGCGTCGTCGAGATCGCCTAAAAACCTGACCCGCTCCGCGACACCGTGCTCTACCGCAGTCTTGCGCAACGCTTCCAGCAGTTCACCATGCCCGACCAGCAGCAGGCTTGCCTGCGGCAATTTAGCCAGTGCTGCGATCAATATGGCAAAACCCTTGTAGTAACTCAGCCGCCCCACCGCGAGCAGGCGAAAGTCGCCGTGTGTGGGCCATTCTGGCGCGGCAGCAACGGGTATTGGTGCGGCGTCCACACCAAGCGAAATCACTCGCGTCTTCGCGACCCACGGCGCCAGCGCCGCGCTCGCGTCGCGATAACGCTGGGATGTAACGATGATCGCCGCCGCCCGCTTGAGCAACGCCTGCTCAAAGAGGCGATACAGTCGATACGCCGCGCGCAACTTCCAATCCGGCGTGTCGGCCGGAATATCGGCGTGCCAGTGCACGATCCATGGAATCGCGCGAGCGCGTCGGTTGAGCAACACTGCGAAGCACGACGGATTCGGCAAATGCAGATGCAGCACATCGGGTCGGAATCGGCGCAGCAATCGATTCAACTGCAAGGGAAGCGTCGGGCTGATCGGCGAATACAGCGGTGCTGCAATGCAGCCGACCCGAACGACCTCGACACCGTCGATGATTTCAGTTTTCGATCGCCAGTCGCCGCGCGGTTGATGCACGAGCGCAGCAACATCGACATCCTTGCGTACCAGCCATTCAGCCAGATCCTGCGTCGTTCGCTCGATACCGCCGCGCTGCGGCGCGTAAAATTTGCCGATATGCAGGACGCGCATGTTGATGGGCCGCTGGCAGGTCTGGGAAGTAGACGTCAGCGCATGTCTGGAGCACTACGCACCGCCGACATCATCCTCGTCGTCGCCCGGGTTCGCGTATGTCGAGCCATTCCTGATATCAAGCTCGCGCTCCAGAATCGCCAGCTTCTGCGTCAGCCGTCGCAACTGCCGTTCCTGGCGTGAACGTTCGATGTCGAGCTTTAGCAGGCGCAACAGCACGAAAGACAGGCCGATGATGATC